>JAJRUC010000255.1 GCA_024278015.1 Chloroflexota bacterium | reverse complement strand
GGAGTTATTCACGATGTCCGGGGCCAGACTGGGGTCGCCGGCCGGGGCCATGATCCATTCAAATCCGGCGTGGACGTCGCTCTCGTAGATGAAGCCATATTCGTCGGTAATGCTCACGGCAATCCACTTTGCGCCGGGAGCCACACCGATGCCGTTTTGCCCGGCGGCCGTGCCGGCAACGTGGGTGCCGTGACCGAGGGGATCGAAGGGGACGGTGACGGTGGGCATGGCGGTGTAGTACCAGTTACCGGTGTGGTCAAAAACGCCGCCGCCCAGGTTGCCCCGGTAGCTGTCAATCAGGTCGGGGTGCTGCCAATCCACGCCGGTGTCAATGATGGCGATGGTAACGCCTGTGCCGTCGATTCCCAGGCCGTTCCAGACGTAGGGCGCGCCGACGCGATCAATCCCCCAGCTTTGTATGGGGCCGGTGGTGACGGCCGTCACTTGCAGCAGAGTCAAATACGGGTCGTCTTCCGGCGGTTTGATAGAAGCCACTTGCGCATCAGGCCGGATTTGGGCGACGTCGGGCCGGGCAGCGAGAGCGTTGATGGCGGCAGCGCTGCCGGCGGCGGCAATTTTGTTGACGATCCAGAAGGGTCGGTATTGCTCAATTTCTCCGGCAGCTTGCAGGGTATTGAGGGTTTGCTGCACGGCTGCCTGGCTGGATACGGCCGTTTGCTGTAATTGGTTGATGACGTCGGCCTGCTCTGCTGCGTTTAAGCTGGAGGTTTGGGCCATGTCTATGATGAAGGGGATACGGCCGTTGGGGTCTGCCTGCATTTGGGCGAGCAGGTCGGGGTGGATTTTGGTGGTGGGGGGAGGTACGGCCGTGCCGGTTTGGGAAAACAGCGGGTGGACAAGCAAGAAAACGAGGGGCAGCAAGGCCAGAAACAGGCTCAACCCCAGAGAAATCGCGCGTTTTTTCATGCGATTTGTTATCCCGCTAACTTGACGTGAGGGTATTTCAGGATTTTATCATCTATCGTTAACAGCGGACAATCGTAGATTCTGGCTGTGGCGACAATAAGTTGGTCGGCCGGATCGCGGTGAAATTCACCTGGAAGTTGTGTTGAGGCAACAACAATTTCTGGTGTAAGGGCAAGCAACTGTATGCCGGGATAATCAAGGGCCGCTTCCAGCCATTCGTCAACGGGATAATGCAAAATTAACCGTTTCAATTCGACTAATTTGGCGACTTCCCAGCAGGAGAAAATACTGACCCCCAATCCGGTTTCTTCGTGCTTTTGAATGATTTCACGGTATTTGGCAGGCAGCCGGGCGTCATTATGAACCCACCAAACCCATATGTGAGTGTCCATTATGATCATTGCAAGACTTCCCAATCTGCTTCAGCTACTGGCTCGGTCGGATTCAGATATTTAATGGGTTTTCCCCAAAAAGGGTAACGTTCTTTGTTGGGCTGGTAGTTTGGTCGGGGAATGACGATTACTTCTACTTGCTCGCCAGCGTTCATGGGCAGGTCTTTTAGAGTAAGGGTGCCTTTTTTTTCTATTGTAAGTTTGTATGTATATGCTTGCATGACAAGCCTCCATTACTGAGTCAACCCAATCTACACTATGTGTTCATTGTACCACAGGAATCAATAGAATGTGGTGCGCAAGACGGGCTGGAAAAGTTCTTTGCGGTGGGCGCAGGCGGGGTCAATGGGGCATTGCTCGCAGCTGGGTTCGGTCAATTCCGGGCAGCGGCGGCGGGCGTTGAAGAAGAACCAGTCTACCGCGCCCATGCTTTTGCCGGAGAGGGCGGTCACTTGCTCGATGGCCTGGCAGGCGGCGTAACGCACAGCCCATTCGTTGGCGGGCGACAATAGCTGCCGGGCGGTTAGTTTGCGGCGCAGGGCGTCATCCAGAACGTCAATCAGGCCGGTGCGCAGGCAGGAGCGCATCAGGTGGTAATCTATGATGGGGGCCACTTGCTCACCGGGGCCGAAGGGGAGGAATTGTTCGGGCCGTTGGTTGAGGATGACGGCTAACAGGCTGGATTTTTTGCGCAGGGGGTCTTCTTTATAGCCGCCGATGTGATCCAGGATTTGCAGGAAGGTTTGTAACGGCCGTTCCCCATCCCGCGCCTGTTGGATGATGGTTTGTGGGGTGAGATGGAGGGCTTGCAGGTCACGGCCGTATTCCTGCGCCATCTGCCCATGCAAATCCAGGGCAGGCATAGGGTCAGAGCCGTCATCGGCGCGGTAGAGGGCCAGCATGTCGGTGCGGGTCAGGCTGGCTTGCCGGGCGGGCGTGAAGCTGTCCGGGTCGTTGTGCAGGGTGCGCAGGTAGGTCTGGAATAAATAGGAAGAGCCTTTGCGCAGCGCGCCATTGATGGGGGCGATGAGGGGGTGGTGGTATTGGTCGTTCACGGCCGTCCAGAAGCCAAACTGCTGCAAGGTGGAAACAAAGAAAAAGTCCAGCGCCAGGGGATGATTGGCCGGCGGAAAATCGGGGCCGGTGAAGGGGAAGGGGGTTACTTCGTCCAGGGTGGCGATGAGGTGGGCGATGCGTTCGATTTGGGCGGGATTGGGCTGGACACGGCCGTCTGCGGGGATGGGCGGCGGCGGGTCAGGCCAGAGCAGGGTGGTGGGGCCGATCTGTTCAATCATCTGCGCGGCCAGCGGGGCGGCGGCGCGGGCGGCCATGACGGGGTGCGCGCCCTGGGCCAGCCGGGCCAGGACTGCGCCGCAAAAGGTATCGCCGGCGCCGGTGGGGTCGAGTTCTGTGGCGGGCGTGGCGGGCACGGCCGTATGCCATTCCCCCTGCACCACCCGCGCCCCGGCTGCACCTAATGTGATGAAGATGATTTGCCCGGTACGGCCGCGCGCCTGTTCCGGCGAACCAAACATGCCGCGCGCCTCCGCTTCATTCATAAAAACCAGGTCGGCTTGGGCCAAAATTTGCCGCAAAGCCTCTTTTTCCTGGGCAATTTGCTCAATGATGGAGGTACTGACGGCAATACGGCGCGCCCCGCGTTGGCGGCAGGCTTGCAGGAAGGTTAACTGGCGGCTGGCGCTGCCCAGGGGGACGATGTGGATGATGTCGTATTCGGTTAAGTCTGGTAGTTCGTCGGGGGTCAGGCGAGTTTCTGCACCGAAGGTGGCGGTGAGGTAGTGGGTACGGCCGTTTTCGTAAGCAATTTCAAAGTGAGGCAATTCTTCCGGGGAAACGACGGGGCCGCGCCAGGTAAAACGTTGGGCGGCTGTTTGCAACAGAGCGGGGAGGGGTTGAGGGCGTGGGGCAAAAAGACTGACTTTTGCCCCGGACCGATGAGCAGCTACGGCCGTGTACAGTCCGGCGCCTCCTGCGGTGCGGACAATTTCTCCGCCAATGTGCAGCGTGTCTAACGACGCGCCGCCGATGATAAGAAGTTGAGTCAATCAGTTATTTTTCCTGCAACTGGGCGATGAAGGCGGCGTATTCCGATGTTGCCATGCCTGCTTGGAGAACGGCGTGAAGTTTTAACCAGTCCCGTTTCCAGAAAGAACTGGCCTCAAACCGCAAACCGGGAAAAACCGCACTGTGAAAAATTCCCTGCGTGTCCGGCAGAAGCGGCCGGTAAAGATGGTCGGCATCCAGCGTGAACCAGTGCGTTTCCTGTTCGTACACCGTCAACACCAGGTATTCCCGCACGCCGTGCCGTCGGTACAACTTCATCTTGTCCCGCAAATCAAACGAGGCGCTGCTGGCGGCCACTTCCACTATAAATTCCGGCGCGCCTTCCAGGTATTTTTGGCCAATGTGTACTTGCCCCCCGGCTTGTTCGTCTATCAAAACACAAATATCAGGCTACACTTCGCTGTCATTGCCTAATCTTGTAGAAACGTTGTCTGCTATTTCTAATCCAGGCGTATTATCAACAAAGGCAGACAGCCAATGAATAGCAAAGCTATGGTATCTTCCATGAGTAAAATAAACAGGGGACGCCATGTAAACTACTCCTTCGATTAATTCCGCTTTTGCGGCCGGCATAGTTTCGTAACGCCGCTCAAATTCGCTGCGGGAAAGGTAGTCGCCGCTTTGCAGGGGAGGCAGAGGGGGCTGCTTTTGTTCCGGCGGAGCGGGTATGGTCATTGTTGCGTTTAGAGCCATAGTCATTTCTCCCGTATTCGTAACTATTTTGACAATGTTAAATTAGGCTCATGAGAGCCGTTTCCTGTATAAATAGCGCATGAACACTCAAAAAAAACCTTCTTGCCCAATGGGGCTTAAATCTTAACGAAATTAAGGACTTACCTGAACGCCT
>JAJRUC010000254.1 GCA_024278015.1 Chloroflexota bacterium | reverse complement strand
CATCGCCGAAGGCCGCTTTGGCTTCGGCGCGGGCCAGACGCAGCGCTTGCGGTAAATCTTCCATTTTTTCCACGTCGCGCATACCTTTGCCGCCGCCACCGGCAGCGGCCTTCACCAGCAGGGGCAGGCCGATTTTGGGAGCGTAGGCCAGCAGGTCGTCGTCGCTCAGCCCTTTGGGCGAGCCGGGAATCAGCGGCACGCCCGCGCGGGCCACGGTTTGGCGGGCAGTGGTTTTGTCGCCCATCAGCCGAATGGCTTCCGGAGGGGGGCCAACCCACACCAGCCCGGTATCAATGACGGCCTGGGCAAAATCGGCGTTTTCGGCCAAAAAACCGTAGCCGGGATGAATGGCATCCGCGCCGCAGGCCAGGGCGGTTTCAATCAGTTTGTCGCCGCGCAGGTAGCTTTCGTTGGCCGCCGGCGGGCCGATGCAATAAGCTTCGGTGGCCCGGCGGACGTGAGGCATCAGCCGGTCTGCTTCAGAGTAAACGGCCACGCTTTCCAGGCCCAGTTCGGCGCAGGCCCGCAAAATTCGCATAGCAATTTCACCCCGATTCACAATCATCACTTTCTTCAACATACATTCTGTCCTTTTTATGGATTAGCCCGCAAATTTGTCCCGCAGAAATGGTGCGGCAACGGTTTTCCGGATGGGTTGTCTCTGCATTTGCATCACAGCGGGATGTTGCCGTGTTTTTTCGGCGGATTCTCGTCGCGTTTGTTTTGCAGCATCTCCAGGGCGTTAATCAGGCGGGGGCGGGTCTGGTTCGGCTCAATGACATCGTCCAGATAACCCCACGAGGCAGCCACATACGGGTTGGCGAAGGTGTCCCGATATTCTGCCACCAACTGACGGCGCAGAGTGTCCGGGTCGTCGGCTTCGGCCAGCTCGCGCCGGTACAGAATATTGATGGCCCCTTCCGGCCCCATCACAGCAATCTCGGCGGTGGGCCAGGCCAGATTGGCGTCGCCGCGAATGTGTTTGCTGGACATCACATCGTATGCGCCGCCGTAGGCCTTGCGGGTAATGATTGTTATTTTGGGGACGGTGGCTTCGCAGTAGGCGTACAGCAGTTTGGCCCCGTGCCGAATGATGCCGCCGTGTTCCTGGGCTGTGCCGGGTAAAAAGCCGGGCACATCCACCAAAGTGATAACGGGGATGTTGAAGGCGTCGCAAAAGCGCACAAAACGGGCGGCTTTGGATGAGGCGTTAATATCCAGCACGCCGGCCAGCACAGAGGGTTGATTAGCCACCATGCCTACGCTGCGCCCGTTGAGCCGGGCAAAGCCGATGAGAATGTTCCCCGCAAATTGCGGCTGCACTTCCAGAAAGTCGCCGTGGTCCACCACGGCGGTGATAACATCGTGCATATCATACGGTTTATTGGGATTTTCAGGTATTATCGTGTCCAAAGCGCTGTCAGTACGCAAGGGGTCGTCGGCGCATTGAATTTGGGGCGGGTCTTCCATGTTATTTGATGGCAGGAAACTGAGCAGTTGCGACAGAAGATAGAAGGCGTGTTCCTCATTTTCGGCGGCAAAGTGGGCTACGCCGCTGATGCTGCTGTGGGTTTCGGCTCCGCCCAGTTCTTCAAAGGTCACTTCTTCGTGCGTAACCGATTTTACCACGTCCGGGCCGGTGATGAACATATAGCTGGTATTTTTGACCATGATGATGAAATCGGTGAGGGCCGGCGAATAGACCGCCCCGCCCGCCGACGGCCCCATGATGACCGAAATTTGGGGGATGACTCCGGAAGCCAGGGTGTTTTGCAAAAAAATATCGGCGTAACCGCCCAAACTGACCACCCCTTCCTGAATTCTGGCCCCGCCGGAGTCGTTCAGGCCGATGATGGGCGCGCCGTTTTTCAGGGCCAGTTGCATCACTTTCAGGATTTTCCGGGCGTGGGCCTGGCCCAGGCTGCCGCCGAAAACGGTAAAATCCTGCGAGAAGACATACGTCAGTTTCCCGCCGATGGTTCCGTAGCCGGTCACGACGCCATCGCCCAAAGGTTTGTTCTTTTCCAGGCCAAAGTCGTTTTGCCGGTGGGTAACAAAAGTATCTGTCTCTCTGAAGGAACCTTCATCCAATAAAAGATGCAGGCGTTCATGGGCGGTCAGTTTGCCTCGTTTATGTTGGGTTTCAATGCGTTTGAGGCCGCCTCCCAGACGCGCCTGCGCCTTCAGGTTGCGTAATTTTTCAATTTTGGGGTCAAGAATCATAAAACCTCCGGGGATATTTTGGTACTGGGCTACATTGTAAAAAACACTAAACTCAGGCGCGGGTTGCGACGGGTTATCGGCCTAAAACTATTTTGCCGAATTGGCTGCCCTGCTCCAGCAAGGCCATCGCTGCCACACCGTCTGCCAGGGGCATAATGGTATGAATAACCGGCTTTAATTTTCCGGCAAAAACCAGGTTCATCACGGTGCGATAGTCGTCGTGATTGCCCATGGTGCTGCCAACCAGGCTGATTTGTTTGGCAAACAAAAATCGAATGTCAAGCCCGGTTTTGGGGCCGCTGGTGTTGCCCACAATCACAATGCGCCCGCCGCGCGCAACGGCCCTGAGGCTGTGAGCCAGGGTGGCCGCGCCCACATTATCAACCACCACATCCACGCCCCGTTTGCCGGTTTGCCGGTAAATTGCTTTGGGCCACTGGGGGTCGGTGTTGTAATTCAGAACCACATCCGCGCCCAGCGCTTCGGCGTGGGCCATTTTTTCTGCCGAACTGGTGGTGGCGTACACGGTGCAGCCGGCCAGTTTGGCAATTTGAATGGCGGCGCTGTTCACCCCGCCCCCCGCGCCCAGCACCAGCACCGATTCTCCGGCCCGCAGTTGGGCGCGGTGAACGAGCATACGCCATGCGGTCAGATACACCAGACCGGCGGCGGCGGCATCGGCGTAAGGCGCGTCTTTGGGCAGGGGGACAAGGTTGGCTGCCGGTACGACAATGTATTCGGCGTGCGTGCCGGGCAGATGTTCGCCCAAAATGTAGTAGCCGGGGCTAAGGCTGTGTTCGCCCCGCGCCGTAAATTCATCGGCGATGGTGCTGATGCCGGGGTCAATGGCGACGCGGTCGCCAACGTTCACGCCGCTGACGCCGCTGCCCACCGCTGCTATGTCGCCCGCGCCGTCGCTGCCGCTGATGTGCGGCAGGGCCAGTTTCAGGCCGGGCCAGCCGGCCCGCACCCAAATATCCAGCCGGTTAAAGGCGCTGGCCTGCAATTTTACCAGCGCTTCGCCGGGGCCGGGTTCCGGTTGCGGTACAGCAAGCACGGCCATGTGGCTCATATCGCCGTGCGCTAAAAATCCAATGGCTTTCATGGTTATTCTCCCGATTCAGCGTGTCGCCGCCAGTGGCGCGTTTCGGTTAAAGAGGGCGTTTGCGATTCTTTCGGCTGCGTGGCGGCGGGTAATTTAACCGGCAACAAAATATGAAACGCGCTGCCGGGGCAAGTTTCTTCGTCGTGCCCGGCGCTCTCCGCCCAAATTTCGCCGTGGTGGGCCTTGACAATGCCGGCCACCAGCGACAGGCCCAACCCGGGGCCGGCTCCCTTGAATTTTACCTTGCTGGTGCTGTGGTGGTCTACATCGGCGGCCCGATAAAATTTATCGAAAATGCGGCGATGGTCCTGGGGGTCAATGCCAATGCCGGTGTCGCTGATAATCAGCTCAACCTGCTGCGGCTGGCCGGTGGCCGGAATCTTGCGGCCCTTGATGGTGATAGAGCCGCCGTCGGGGCTGTATTTGATGGCGTTGTTCAAAATCTGGGCGATGCCCTGGGCAAGCCAGGCGGCGTCGCCTTCAATGGTGGGCAGGTCAGCCAGGCCCAGGGCCATAAAGGTGTGGTGCCGTTCCTTGATAAAAGCGCGTTGAGATTCAAGGGCCTCCTGAACCACGCTGTTGAGATTAACCGCGCCTTTCAGCACGTCCAGCGTGCCCACATCGGCTTTGGTCACATCGAACATCAAATCGACCACATCTTTCAGGCGGGTGCTGCCGTTGGCAATGCCGTCAAGGATGAGGCGCAAAAAAGCCGGGTCTTTCAAATCCTGTTCGGAGGCTTCCAGCAGCATACTGGTATAGCCGTGAATGTGGGTAAGCGGAGTGCGGAGTTCGTGGGAGGCAATCGACAGGAAATCCTGCTTGCCTTTGTCCAGCGTTTTAAATTCGGTAGAGATCTGGCCCAGCCGTTTGTTGGCCTGCCCCAGTTTACCGAAGAGCCGGGCTTTGTCCAGGTCCAGGGCCACCTGGGCGGCCACCAGTTGCAGGCGGGCAAGATCGTTGGGGGTAAAAGACTGGTGCCCCGGTTTGGGGCCGAGGGCCAGCAGGCCCATCATACCCCGCCGGCGCAGCACCAGCGGCAAGAAAATATCGGCTTCAAGGTCGGTCAGCCAGGTTTTGGCCGGTTCGTCCATAGTTTGATACCGGGGTAAAACGTCCAGGTCGTACCGGGTCAGGGGGGTTTCGGTTTGGCGCAGGTGGGCCACAAAGGGCGTGCCGGCGGCAAAGTACCCGATGTTCGGTTGGGCCATACTGGTGTAGGCAACCTGTTTGAAGATGACGTTGCCGGAGCCGTCGCTTTCATCAATGAAGAGCGCGCCCCGGTCGAGTTTCATCTCCTTCAGAATAAACTCAAGGGCCTGGCGGCTGAGCTTGTTGAAACTCCAGTCGCTTTGAACGTAGTGGTTGTAGGCGGCCATCAAGCTGGTTTCGTCTCGATTGGAGCCAAAGAAAACAGCTTCAAGGCCGGTTGCCAGCCGGCGGGAGAGGGCAGGCATAATTGCCCCCAACCCCAGGGCCAGGCCGCCCAGCCACAGCAACACAAAGTGAGTGGGCACTGCCCAGGTGTTCAGCAGATAGGCCAGGTTCAGCGCCCCAAACAGCACCACCCCAACGCCCAGGGCCACCACCGTCGACTGGAAGAAGCGATTGGCGACAAATTTCAAATCGGGCGGGTGGGTGCGCATCACAATATATGCGGCCAGCAAACTGCCGGTGAGGTGCAGGCCGGCGGCCACCCAGTTAATTTGAGGATTTTGGAACAGCCACAGAATGGCCGCCACCGACAGGCTGATGATGCTGCCCAGCCAGTATCGAAACCGGTTGCGGGATTGGGCCAGCGGATATTTACGCAAACTGCGGCCAATGCTTCCCAGAGCAGTAATGGTGCCGGCCAGCCACAAAACCACGGCCACGCTGTTGACGGCATTGTCCATTGAAAGGGGCAGGGGGGCCGCGTCCATCAACCGGTCGGTTATGCCGGCGCTGTTGTTAAACAGGGCCAGCCACAACCCGGCCGCCGGCAGACTCAACAGGCCGTAGCTCCACAGCCATTTTTTGGCCTGACGGGTAAAAGCCAGCGTCAGCCCGCCGAAAACAAGGGGCAAAATGACCTGCCCAAAGTGCGCGCCGGCAGCGAATATCGCCGCCGGGACGGGCATGGTGGGGGCGGCTACGGCGGCTCCAATCAAGGCCGCGTACTGCCACAGCCCCACCAGCAAATAACCGCTCAGCCAAAAAATAACAGCCGCTTCGGTTTTGTTGCTCCAACGCACGGCCACCGGCCACATCAGCAGGGCCAGTATCACCACGCCCAATACGGAAACAACAAAATCAGGAGAAATGTCCATCGTCTGTCAGCTCAACTTGCGTCTTTCTTGAGAAAAAATTTTGGCGCGATTAAACCGTTCCATCAATTTTTGCAAATCCAGGGCTGTCTCTGAAAGCCGTCCATCGCGCACCAGGCCAACTGCTGCCAACGCTTTCATCGTGTCCGGGGTTTTTTCCTGCAACAGCAAATGCCCCAATTCAGAATGGGCCAGTTCGCGCAGGTCTTCTACCAATGGGCCGCGCACGCGATGGTCATCGGCAATCTGACCATCGACCATGGTCAGGATGCGGGCGGCCCGGCGGGCAACCTTGATATCGTGCGTAACCACAATGATGGTGCGCTGATGCTTTTGATTGATTTCTTCCAGCAACTCCATAATCTCGTTGCCGCTTTGGGTATCGAGGCTGCCGGTCGGTTCGTCAGCCAGCAGCATGGTCGGGTTGTTGGCCAGGGCGCGGGCTACGGCCACGCGCTGCCTTTGCCCGCCGGAAAGCTGGCCCGGCAAGTGGTGGCTGCGCTCGTTCAGGCCAACCTGTTCCAGCAAATGGATGGCCCGTTCTTTTCGCTTTTTTTCACCGATGGGCCGGCCGTGCATTGGAATTTCCACGTTCTCGCGGGCCGTTAGCGAGGGCAGCAAATTGTGCAACTGAAAAATAAAGCTAACCGTCCCGGCCCGAAACTGGTCCAGGTCCTTGACGGTTGCCAGATTTTGGCCCCGCACCCAAACCTCGCCGGAGGTGGGCTGGTCCAGCGCCCCAATCATGTTCAGCAAGGTGCTTTTGCCGCTGCCGCTTGGCCCCATAATGGCTACAAATTCGCCCGGCATAATACGCAAATTAACGTTATCCAGCGCTTTAACCTGACCGTCGCTGTAGGTTCGGGTTAAATTGATGGTAGAAATCACCGCCTGGCTTTCGGTCATAATTATGTCCTTGTGGCGCGCAAAAATACAAAATCAGGGCGCTAAAACGCGATACCGCGCTCTTTCAGGCTGATGTATCGCTGCCGGCCGATAATCAGATGGTCCAGCACGGCAATATCCAGCAGATTGCCGGCTTCCACCAGGCGTTGTGTCACCTGCACGTCTTCCGGCGACGGGGTGGGGTCGCCGGAGGGGTGGTTGTGAACTACAATAATGGCGGCGGCGGGTTCGCGGACGGCCGGTTTAAAGACTTCGGCCACGCGAATGATGGAGGCGTTGACATTGCCTTTGTAAATGGTGGGCGAACCCAGCACGTAATGTTTGGTATCAAGCAGCAGCACCCGCAAATGTTCCTGCTCAAGCATACCCATCTCCAGCATCAGCAGGTTGGCGGCATCGGCGGGGCTGGTAATTTGGGGGCGAACCATCGGCGAAGCGGCCATCAATCGCCGCCCCAGTTCCAGAGCGGCCTGCAACTGGCTGGCCTTGGCCGGGCCAAGCCCCTTCACCCCGGCCAATTCAACAAAATCGGCCTTGGCCAGGCCCAGCAACCCCCCGCGCTCAGTCAGCAACCGGGTACTCAGGTTGATGACGTTCTCTCCCCTGATGCCGGTTCGCAGCAAGATAGCCAGCAACTCTACGTTGGAAAGCGCCGCCGCGCCGTAATGCTGCAATCGCTCCCGGGGCCGCTCATCGACGGGCATATCGTGGATGGTCAGCCGGTAGCCTTCCGGCGATGTGGCGAGCATGGGTTCACTCCTTTGGAAACGGGTTTCGGGTTCATCATGCCCGTCTCCCTGACGCGCGGGCATGATTATAATAGCATAAAGCCTTTATTTTAGCATAATACCATTGTCGGAAAACCAGGGCAAACGTTGATTCGCGCCGGCGGTTTTTGCGGCAGGTTGCGCCAAAAACGTAACCTTCACTGGTCACATTCGACAAAAACAGGGTCACGGGCTAAAATCTTTTGCATGGGTGTTGTTGATACATTTCTGGATTTAGCCGATTATTTTACCGGTCAAACAATCTCGTTGCGAACAGACCGCTGCCTGAACAGCCGCTTCCGGCAGGTGGACTGCACCCTGTGCGAAGAAGCCTGCCCCGCCGCAGAGGCCATCAAGGTGACAAGGGGCCACCCCATCCTGAACAATCAGGCGTGCCTGCAATGCGGGCTGTGCCTGCACCTTTGCCCGACGGGGGCCTATACCCGTCCCGACCCGCTGCTGAAACGGCTGTCGAAGACGGTGGCCGCGTTGCCGCCGGAAACGGCGGTGGAACTGCTGTGCCCGCAAAATCCCGAACCGGCGACGGGTTTCGCTGCGGCGGCGGTGCAAACCAAACGCTGTCTGGCCGCTCTTTCTCCCGCCGATACGCTGGAATTGGCGGCCCAGGGGCGCGATGTTCGGCTGGATGACCGTTTTTGCGAAACATGCCCGCTGGGAGAGATACAGCCGTCGCTGTCCGACACCCTTTCGCAAGCCCGGGCCTGGGCCGCCCTGCTGCCGAAAGCCGGTTCACTCAGCCTGCACAGCGCTATGCCGCCCGCCGAAAAACCGCGCAATCGCCCGGTATTTGATGTTGACCGCCCCCCCGTTTCCCGGCGCGGCTTTTTTGGTATGCTCAAAACAGCCGGGCAAGAAAGTTTAAGCGTGGCTCTGGCCGAAGAGCCGGTTGACCCCGCCACGCTGGGCCGCCCGGTTCCGGTTTCGGAGCGGATGTCGCATTTTGCGCCTGTTCAGCGCGTCCGCGTTCTGACCTTGCTGGACCAAACGGCAATCTCTCCCCCCGCCGGGGCGCTCCCCGACCCGGCCCTGCCCGTGGCCGAGATAAAGGTTAACCCGGATTTGTGTTCTGCCTGCGGCTTGTGCGCCCGATTTTGCCCCACCGGGGCCGTTTCTTTCATCAAAGACGAGACGTATTTTGGGTTGCCGTTTTATGCGGCGTTGTGCCTGGGCGAAGCCTGCCACGTGTGCCGGCCCGCCTGCCCGGAAAAAGCGATTTCACTGGCGGCGGCCACCCCCACGGCGGAACTGCTTGGCAAAAAGCCGCGCTATCTGATTGCGGGCAATTTGACCGCGTGCCAAAAGTGCGGCGAGCCGATTGCCGCCGGGCCGGAGCATCCGCCCACCTGCTTTGCTTGCCGGCCCCGTAATTTATTGGCCGATGTTCTTTAGCCTGGCTTCGTCCCCCTTCGCCGGCAAATAATCCGTATATCCGCCCTCAAAGGCGGCCGGTGTTCCGCGCCCCGGTTCCAGATCGTAAAACGCTCATATTACCCAATTTATCCCAAATTTATCCCAATCAGTTTGGGATAAAGTCAGATTTCCGCCAAATGCTTCGCGTAGTATTCTTCAAATTTGGCAGAGGCCAGCCTGGTTACCGGCCCCACGCGGCCGTCGCCCACCGGCCGGCCGTTCAAGGCGGTAACGGGCATCACGTGCATACTGGTGCTGGTGATGAACATTTCGCTGAAGGGAGCGTCCGCAAAAATATCGGCTTCCAGCACGGGGTAGGGGGTATTTTGCATTATCTGAATGACCACATCTTTGGTGATGCCCGACAGCGTTTTTGAAGCGGGCGGGGTCAGCAGCCGCTGCGTTGCTGCTTCGACGGCGAAGACGTTGCTGCGCGCGCCCTCGGATAGTTCGTTGTGATGGGTGAGAATGGCTTCCACCGCGCCGGCTTCCTGAGCGGCCAGCCGGGCCAAATGATTGACCAGGGTGTTCATCGATTTGCATTGGGGCAAGGCGCGTTGGCCTTCAAAGGTGATGGCCCGCGCCCCCTGGGTGCGGTATTCGGGCGGATAGGTGCGAATCGGCTTGGGGATGAAGGCCACCCGCGCCGCCGATGCGGCCTCGCCGAAGGCCAGAATTTGCAGCGAGTACGTTTGGGGGGGGAGGGCCGCCGGCAGCATCCGGCCCCAGTCAACCATCTCGGCTACGGGGGGCAGGCTGATAGAGAGCATATCCGCCGAACTCTTCAGACGCTCAATGTGGTCTTGCAGGTGAAAGGGGCGGCCCCGGTCAACCTGAATCGATTCGTACACCCCGAAGCCGGTTAAAAAAACCGGATGGGCCAGCGGCAGGATGGCCTGCTTAAAGGGGATGAGGTCGCCGTCAACAAGGGTATAGGGAAAAGTGGTCGTGGTCATGGCAGTTTCCAATTTGTATCGTTATTTTCAAATCAAGCCTTTAAGCCGCTATTTTATAGCCAGTGCGTTTATACGCAAATATTAACTTACCGGCTCTTTTATTACCTTAACCTCAGGTCTAAGTTTCGGCATTATTGCTTTTCTCCCCCCTTAATCCCCCCTCCCGGAGGGGGGAAATTCCCTCCCGGAGGGGGGAAATTCCCTCCCCATCCCATGTCAGGGGGAGTACCCCATACGGGTACAGGTGGTCGGGGAGGGGGTTGAACAGTGAACTCCGAATTCAGGTTACTTTAGCGTATCTTCAGGACGTTTACGGGCTTTTTTGAGCGTTTTATGCAACCGGGCCTTGCTGGTGTTGGGCGCATAAATAGTGCGGGTGGTGGTAGGGCTGGCGTGGCCCAGCAGAGCCTGCACATCTTCGATGGGCACAGGGTCTTCTTCATCATCAAAAAGCTGACGGGCCAGCCAGTGTCGAAAGGCGTGCGGGCCGGTGAAATCTCCCACGCCGGCGGCCTTGGCCCCGTCCTTCACAATTTTCCACACCATTTGGCGGGTGATGGGCGTTCCCTTTTTTTTGCCCAAAAATAAAATATTTGATGGCTCATTGCGTTTTGCCAGATAGGCCCTGATGCGCTCCAGCGAATCGCGGGTAATCCAAACCGTGCGAAGACGCTCGCCCTTGCCGATGACCTCGACGGCCACGTCCTCCGGCAGGGGGGTGGTCTTCAGGGCGCGGTCAATTTCGTCGCGGGTCAGGCCGGTCAGTTCGCTTACGCGCAAACCTGTATCAAATAACACATGCACAATAGCCCGGTTGCGCAAAACGGCAATTTGCCGCCGCCGGGCGTGATAGGCGGCCAGATTACTCTGCCGGGCCGCCTGTTCAACGCTCTTTTCATCGGGGACGGGCAGGTTATCGTAGTACAAAACAATGGCCGCCAGATTGGGGTCTATTTTGCGGTGAGGATAGGCCTTGCCCCCGCCGGCCCGGCCGTCGTTCAGTTTAACTTTGCTCTTGCCCAGGTCGAAGGTCTCCAGATAGCCCTGAGCCACGGCCCAGGTTAAAAATCGTTTGGCGGCGGCCAGATAGTGCTGAATGGTGGAGTGCGCGTAACGGGCCGGCGGCGGGGGAGGGGGGGGCGAAAAATCGGGCCGGCCGGGCTGGCGGTCATCGCCGGCCGGACTTTCGGATAGTGCGCGGGTTCGATTTTTCACCCGGTCTGGCGGCGTTTTCGAGAGCCAATCGTAATAGGCCAGCAAAACATCATCGGCCAGAATGCCGACGGGGTAGGGGGCTTTCACGTTCCGTTTTCGGCTGTAAGACCGCTTGATAAATTTTTTGAAGACGACCATAGCGTTGGCGTAACTTTGGGCAGTGTTGGCCGCGCTCACCGATTTTCCGGCGCTGAGTTTGAGGTGCGTGGTAAACTGGTGAACAAGGTCTTTCAGCAATGGTTCCGGCCCGGATTGAGCGTCCGGCGGCGAGGGCGGGGGTTGGGGATTCGGCATACGACCTTCCTTTATTTTACAAAAGAGACGATTTGTAAAATAATAGCACGGAACCGGCTTGCCGTCAAATCCCCCCCCCCAAAAAAAGATTCCCGGCGCGCAAAAACCCGTACCGGAAAGAAGCCGCCGCGCGCAAATCCAAACCGAACCGGCGGCCACCTCCGCTGAACCGGCTTCCCCCGCCCCCGCTCTCCCTTCCGCCTCGTCGTTTGTCGCCGGGCCAACCACCCATCAGGGCCGGATATTCCTGACTATCACACTACGCGAAATCCACAGTATCGTCGCCCGGCCCTGCCCCGCTACAAAATCGATTCCCCCAACAGCGACGCCATCAATTCCACCGCTATTGCTGCGGTGCGATTGTGCTCATCCAGAATGGGATTAATTTCCACCACGTCAATTGAACCGACCTTGCCTGTATCGGCGATGGTTTCCATCAGCAGATGCGCTTCCCGATAAGTTAGCCCGCCCGGCACAGGCGTACCCACGCCCGGCGCTTCTCGCGGGTCCAGGCTGTCCATATCCAGACTAACGTGCAAGCGGTGGTGATGTTGCAGTTGTCGCAACGCCTCTTTCGCCACCGAAGCCATCCCCCGTTCATCAATTTCGCGCATGGTATAAATACCCACCCCGCTTTTTTTCAGCGCTTGCCGTTCCGCCGGGTCCAAATCCCGAATACCGATGAGTATTACGTCCGGCGCGGACAGTTTGGGGCCGGGCCGCCCCAAATTCACCATCTCCGGCGCGCCGAAGCCCAGCAACGCTGCCAGGGGCATGCCGTGCAAATTGCCGCTGGGAGATGTCTCCGGCGTGTTGAAATCGCCGTGGGCGTCAATCCACAACACCCCGCAGGGCGAATTATGGGTTACGCCGCCAATAGTGCCCGCCGCGATAGAATGGTCGCCGCCCAGAAACAGGGGCCGGTACCCTTCTGCCACTGCTTGCCGCCCGGCGTTGTAAATAGCAGCGCCGGCGGCGGCCACGGCGGGCAAATAAGCCAGGCCGCCGCCGGCGGGCAGCGTGTCTCGCACCGGAACCTGAATATTGCCGCTATCTTCGATGGTGCATTGCAGGGCTTGTAATTGATGCCGCAAACCGGCGTAGCGCACGGCGCCGGGGCCCATATCCACTCCGCGCCGGGATTG
>JAJRUC010000253.1 GCA_024278015.1 Chloroflexota bacterium | reverse complement strand
GCAAAACAGAAAAGATGACGATTGCATTAAATAAAATTACCATTAAAGGCGCCAAAGAACATAACCTGAAACATGTTGACCTGACCATCCCCCGCGATAAATTCATCGTTTTCACCGGCGTTTCCGGCAGCGGCAAAAGTTCGCTGGCGTTTGATACGCTTTACGCCGAAGGTCAGCGGCGATATGTCGAATCGCTCTCTGCGTATGCCCGCCAATTTCTGGGGCAGATGGAAAAACCGAAAGTGGATTATATCGGCGGACTCAGCCCGGCCATCGCCATTGAGCAAAAAGCGGTCAGCAAAAACCCGCGCTCGACGGTGGGCACAGTGACGGAGGTGTACGACTACCTGCGCGTCCTTTTTGCTCGCGCCGGCGCGCCTCATTGCCCCAATTGCGGGCGGGAAGTGAAACCGCAATCGGCCCAGCAGATTGTGGCCCAAATTGCCGGCCTGCCCGCAAAGCAACGGCTGCAAGTTTTGGCTCCCATTGCGCGGGGGCGCAAAGGGACCTTTGAAGACGCGCTGGCCCAGGCCCGCGCCGACGGCTTCACCCGCGCCCGCATTGACGGCGTGACCACCGAACTTGACCAGAGATTCAAGCTGGCGAAAAACAAAAAGCACGATATTGAACTGGTGGTTGACCGCCTGATTGTGCCCGAACACCGCAACGGCCACTTGCGCGAGTTTGAAACCCGGCTGACCGACTCGGTGGAGACGGCCCTTAAATGGGGGGCGGGCATGTTGCTGGTGGATGTGACCGACGCCGATGAACTGGTCTTTTCCGAACACAACGCCTGCCCCCACTGCAACCTGAGTTTCCCGGAACTGACTCCGCAGATGTTCAGCTTCAACTCGCCGCTGGGCATGTGCCCCGATTGCACCGGCCTGGGCGAAAAAGTGGAATTCGACCCCGACATGTTTGTCATTCCCGGCAAATCCATTCATGCGGGCGGCGTGATTCCCTGGGGAGAAATGCGTAAAAAACGGGATAGCTGGGGCTATCAGATTGCCCGGCAAATTGCCAAAAAATTCAACATCAGTCTGGATGTCCCCTTTTGTGACCTGCCAAAAAATGTGCGGGATTTGATTTTGTTCGGCAACCCGGATATTAAATTTCGTTATGAAAGCGAGAATTTTACCGGCAACTGGCCCTTCGAAGGGGTGGTCAATCAGGTGCGCCGCCGGTATCACGAAACCAAATCGCAAGGTATGCGCGATTATTACAGCAAATATCTCAGCCGCCAAGCCTGCCCCACCTGCGCCGGAACCCGCCTGCGGCCCGAAGCCATCGCCGTGACCGTGGGCGGGCTGAACATGGTGCAGGTCACATCGCTGTCCATCCAACACGCCTTTAATTGGGTAGAAGCCTTGCGCGGCGAAAAAACCGGCCTGACCACCGTCGATTTGCGCCTGCCCGCCGGCCCGGCCCGGCCCATCCACCCCCTTACCGGCGAAGCGCGGGAAATTGCCGGCGAAGTGCTGAAAGAAATCCGGGACCGGCTCAGATTTATGCTCGATGTGGGCCTGCACTATCTTACCCTTAACCGCCCCGCGCCCACCCTTTCCGGCGGCGAAGGGCAACGCATCCGGCTGGCCTCGCAAATCGGTTCCGGGTTGGTGGGGGTGATGTACATTCTGGATGAACCGTCCATCGGCCTGCACCAGCGCGACAACCGCCGGTTGCTCGATTCGCTGTTGAATTTGCGCGATTTGGGCAACACGGTCATCGTGGTGGAACACGATGAAGAAACCATCGCTTCGGCAGACCGCATCATTGATTTTGGCCCCGGCGCGGGGGTGCGCGGCGGCGATATTATCTTTCAGGGGACCCCGGCCCAAATTAAAAAGAGCAGAATTTCGCTGACCGGCCAATATCTTTCCGGAAAGTTGCAGGTTACATCGCCTGCCGGCATCCGTCGCCAAAACGGCAAATGGATTAAACTTTCCGGGTTGCGGCACAACAATCTTAAAAATATTGACGTACAATTTCCGTTGGGAAATTTTACCTGCGTCACCGGCGTTTCCGGCAGCGGCAAAAGTTCGATGGTGACGGAAACGCTGTACCCCGCGCTGGCCCGCGCCCTGCACGGCGCTCAGGTGCGGCCCGGCCTGCACCAGGCCATCGAGGGCCTGGCGTTGGTGGATAAAGTCATTCACATCACCCAGGACCCCATCGGGCGCACCCCGCGCAGCAATCCCGCTACTTATGTCAAAGTGTGGGACAGCATCCGCGCCCTGTTCGCCGCAAGCCCGGAAGCGAAATTGCGGGGCTACAAACCGGGGCGATTCAGCTTTAACGTAAAGGGGGGGCGATGCGAAACCTGTTCCGGGTACGGCCAAAAGCTCATCGAAATGCACTTTTTGCCCGATGTGTGGGTAACGTGCGATGTGTGCAGCGGCAAGCGGTTCAACAGGGAAACCCTGCAAGTAACGTGGAAAGGGCTGACCATTTCCGAGGTGCTGAAGCTGGACGTGGCCCACGCCCTGGATGTGTTCGGCGATATTCCGCGCGTCAAACGGATTTTGACCACCTTGCACGATGTGGGGCTGGATTACATTCAGTTGGGGCAAAGCGCCACCACCCTTTCCGGCGGCGAGGCGCAGCGGGTGAAACTGGCCCGGGAACTCAGCCGCGTTTCAACCGGCGACACCATCTACATGTTGGATGAGCCGACCACCGGCCTGCACTTCGCCGACATCCAGAAACTCCTCGATGTGCTGCATCGATTGACGGATGCGGGCAACACCGTGATTGTGATTGAACACAATCTGGATGTCATTAAAACCGCAGACTGGATTATTGATTTGGGGCCGGAGGGGGGCGACGGCGGCGGGCAGGTGGTGGCCGTCGGCAGGCCGGAGGACATTACGCAGGTGGCGGAAAGTTTTACCGGCCAGTATTTGCGGCGGGCGACAGGATAACAGCCAACGATAACTTAACAGTTAGGCGGTTGTCGTTCCGGGATTTTCCGCAGGGAAATGTCCGGAATCCACATTTTGATTTATGCAACAAGGATTGGACGAATAAATATACCGCCGAAACGGGTTTCGTTTCGGCGGGGGTGTGTCCGGCGGATTAATTTGATTGCGCGGGGGCGGCGCGTTTTCGTCTGCGGGGGCGACGGCGGCGCTTTTTGGCGGCGGCGGAGGGGGTGGCCGGGGCCGTGGTTGAGGCTGCGGCGGCCGCCTCTTTTTTGCGCCGATTGGCCTCCACGTACTTCCGAATTTCTTCGGCGGTGGGGCGGCGGGCAATGGGGGCGGTGTAGTCCAGGTCATCACCTGTGCGGCGCAGCAGTTTTTTGCCCAGCACATATTCAATCCGATGCACCATCCGTTCATCATCGCCGGCCACCAGGGTGTAGGCGGCGCCTACCGCATGCGCCCGCCCGGTGCGCCCAATTCGATGCACGTAATCTTCCGCCTGCTGCGGCACATCGTAATTGATAACGTGCGAAATGCCTTCCACATCAATGCCGCGCGCGGCAATATCTGTGGCTACCAGCACCCGGATTTTCCCCTGTCGAAACGATTCCAGGGCCCGGACGCGCTGCCCCTGCGAGCGGTCGCCGTGAATGACCGTGGCCGAGATGTTATCGCGCTTCAATTTGCGCACAATGCGGTCGGCGCGGCGTTTGGTGCGCGTAAACAGCAACACGCTTTTCAAGCCGTCATCTTGCAGCAGTTTTTGCAGGAGTTGAAACTTCAGGTGATTGGGGACGGGGTACAATACCTGGGTAATGGCTTCCGGAGTGACGGTTTTTTCTACTTCAACCCGCATCGGGTCGCGGGTCACTTCGCGCGAGAGGCTGACAATCGGTTGCAGGGTGGCCGAAAAGAGCATCGTTTGCCGCTCTGCGGGCAACAAGCGCACCACCCGTCGAATATCGGGCAAAAAGCCGATGTCCAGCATACGGTCGGCTTCGTCCAGCACAAACACCTGCACGTCAGAAAATTTTACGTTCCGCCGCCCAATGTGGTCCAGCAGGCGGCCCGGCGTGGCGATGACAACATCAACGCCCTGTTTAAGAGCCACCGTTTGCGGCTGGATGCCAACACCGCCGTAAACGGTGGCGACGCGCAACGGCAGGTTTTCACTCAATTGCGTGGCCTGTTCTGAAACTTGCAGGGCCAGTTCACGGGTAGGCACCAGCACCAGGGCGCGGGGGTTGCGTGAGGCCGGGGTATCCAGCAGTTTTTGCAGGAGCGGCAACAAAAACGCGGCGGTTTTGCCGGTGCCGGTTTCGGCAGAGCCAAGAATATCGCGTCCGGTCAGCCCGTGCGGAACGGTGGCGTTTTGGATGGGGGTAGGGTGTTCAAAACCCATTGCCTG
>JAJRUC010000252.1 GCA_024278015.1 Chloroflexota bacterium | reverse complement strand
GGGAGAATGTAACCCGCTGTGTTCACGATGGTGGTCGGTGACACCGTAGACCTCTAACTCCCCCCTCACGAGGGGGGAGTTTGTAACACTTCCCCCCGTCAACGGGGGGATTGAGGGGGGTAAAAAATGGCAAAACCGCTCTAATTGGTAACTTTATCTCTTATGCCTGAGTAGTTACATTCACCGTTAATTATTTGCGTTCCCCCACCGACGCCGCTGCGCATGGTTTTTTGCACGCCGGGGAGCGCCCGCGCCAGCGATTCCACCGCGTCGGCGTGCGGGCGCTCACAAATCAGATGGACGTTGGGGCCGGCGTCGATGGTAAAATAGACCGGGATACCGTCGGCGCGCCACCGGCGCGCGGCATGGATGACGGCCAGGGTGGCGGGCTGCCAGTAAAAAAGCGGCGGGCGACTGGTCATCATCACCCCGTGCATCAGCACCGTATCCTCTTCAATGACCGGGCCGAGCGCGGGCAAATCTTTCGCCAGCACGGCTTCTTTGGCGGCGATGAACCGTTCTGCTGCCGTGGCGACCCGCGCTGCCTGCAACGCGCTGGTATCGGCAAGGGCGTGCCCGCCGGTGGAGCCGACGGTTTTGTGTTTCGCGCTGACAATGGCGACGATGTCCACCAAATTCCAATGGCCGGCGGGGGCGATGCTTTCGGCAAAAGAGGTTTCATCCGCGCCGCCGGCGGGCCATTGCGCAAACCCGGCCGGCACGGAACGGCAGGCCGAGCCTGAGCCGCGCCGCGCCAGCGCCGACAGTTCCGCTTCGGAAAGAGATAGTCCCGCCGCTGTCGCGCCCGCCACGGCCAGCGCAGAAAACGCCGCCGCGCTGGAGGCGATACCCGCGCCCGCCGGGAAGTTGCTTTCGGTGGCGATACGGGCGTGGTGGGCAAAGCCCGCGTTGGCGCGGATGATGTCCATTTGGCGGAAAACCCGTTTCGCCGCGCCGCCGGTCACGCTTTTGCCGTTGATGGTCAGCGTGTCGGCGGGGAAATCGGCGTGAAATTGCACTGTCGCGGTGACGGTCAAATCGGCCAGATTCATGGAAAGGGACGGATTGGCGGCAAGGCGCAATTCAGGGTCGGTATTGCCCCAATATTTGATGAAGGCAATATTCGAGCAACTGATGGCGGTAGCGTTCATTATCGTTTTACCTTCAAAATCAGGGTGCTGAGCGGCGGCAGGGTCAGGCTGATGGAATACGGCTGGTTGTGCCACGGCAAATCGTCGCTTTGCACGCCGCCCATGTTGCCCACCCCGCTCCCCCAGTAGAATTCCGCATCGGTGTTGAGCAATTCGGCGTAAAAACCTGCTTCCGGCGCGCCGAGGCGATAGTTGTAGCGCGGTACGGGGGTAAAATTGCACACAAACAAGAGCGCGTTATCGCCGGCGCGGTTGAATCGCAAAAACGAAATGACACTGTTTTCGCTGTCGTTGGCATCCACCCACCGAAATCCCTCCGGGGCGAAATCCACTTCAAACAGCGCCGGTTCGGCGCGATAGAGACGGTTCAAATCCGCCACCAGTCGCGCCACCCCTTTGTGCGGCGGGTAATTCAATGAGTCCCATTTCAACGAATGTTCATTATCCCATTCCGTCCACTGCCCGAACTCACAACCCATAAAAAGTAATTTCTTGCCCGGATGCCCATACATATAGCCGTAATACGCTCGCAAATTGGCAAATTTCTGCCAATCATCGCCGGACATTTTTTCAACCATTGCCCCTTTCAAATGCACCACTTCATCGTGCGAAAGGGGCAAAATAAATTGCTCATTGAAGGCGTATATCAGCGAAAAGGTGAGGCTGTGGTGATGATACCGGCGGTGAATCGGTTCTTTCGCCATATAATCCAGTGTGTCGTGCATCCAGCCCATATTCCATTTTAAATCGAAGCCCAGCCCGCCCACATACACCGGGCGCGACACCTGCGGCCAGGCGGTGGATTCTTCCGCGAAGGTGAGAATATCGGGGAAGATGCCGTGCGTCACTTCATTAAACCGTTTCAGAAACGAAATGGCCTCCAGATTTTCGCGCCCGCCGTAAATATTGGGAATCCATTCGCCGTCGTGGCGCGAATAATCGAGATAGAGCATCGAGGCCACTGCATCCACCCGCAGGCCGTCGATGTGGTATTTTTCCAGCCAGAAAACGGCGTTCGACAGTAAAAATGTGCGGACTTCATTTCTGCCGAAATTGAAGATGTAGGTTCCCCAGTCTTTGTGTTCACCCTGGCGGGGGTCGGCGTGTTCATACAGATGCGTGCCGTCAAATTCGCCCGGCCCGTGCGCGTCTTTGGGGAAATGGGCGGGAACCCAGTCTACAATTACGCCGATTCCGGCCTGATGGCAGGCGTCTACAAAGGCCATAAACTCTTGCGGGGAACCGAAGCGGCTGGTGGGGGCGAAATAATTTACCACCTGATACCCCCACGAGCCGTCGAAGGGGTGTTCGGCAATGGGCAGCAGTTCGATGTGGGTGTAGCCCATGTCTTTGACATACGGAATGAGCCGCTCGGCCAGCTCGGCGTAGGTGAGATAACGGTTGCCGTCGCCGCGCTGCCAACTGCCCAAATGGATTTCGTACACGGCGACGGGCGCATCCAGCGCTTGCGCTTCGGCGCGGTGGGCCAGCCAGTCTCCGTCATGCCAGGTGTAGGTGTCCAGGTCCGTCACCACCGAGGCGGTTTGGGGGCGCAACTCGGCGGCGAAGGCGTAGGGGTCGGCCTTTTCCAGCATACGGCCGTCGTGGGTTTCAATGCGGAATTTATAGAGCGCGCCCACCCCCAACCCCGGCTCAAAGCGCGTCCACACCCCACTCTCGCCGAGACTCAGCATCGGGTGTTGGGCGCTGTGCCAGTAATTGAAATCGCCCACCAGACAGACCGCTTTGGCGTTGGGCGCCCATACTGCAAAATGCACTCCCGCCACGCCGTCAAGCTCGGTCAGGTGCGCCCCGAGTTTTTTGTAAATGCGCTCGTGGTTCCCCTCCGCAAAGAGGTATTTATCCATATCGGAAAAGAATGGCTGGGTCATGGGCGCTCCTGATTTTTCACGCTATTTTCTTCGACAAACGTTTCAAAAAATAGCACACCGATGAGACGGATTATACAGATAAACACAGATATAAAAAGTTCACACCAAAAAAATCTGTGAAAATCCGTATCATCAGTTCAATCCGTGTGCCATTTTTATCACATTCTCAATTCAATTTCTGGAAGGTCGGGCCGATGCCCAGTTCATCCAGCAGCGAAACCAGTTCCGCATCGGTGAGCGGGCGACCTTTGCCCGCGTAGGCGGTCAGGGCGGCTTCAAGCATGTTGGTGCCGAAGGACCGCCCGTCGAACACGGGGGTGGTGGTGATGAGATATTTCAGCCCCCGCGCGCGCAACAGGTCTGCGTCGGCGGTGGTGGTGGTGTTGGTGACAATGCTCTGCCCGGTCAGGTCATCGGGCAGATGTTTGCGGATGTACAGAAAATCGCCGGCGATGACCGAACCGTATTTGAACCATTTGCCGTATTTCGGCACAATTTTACTTTGGTCGTCGCCGGTAGGATACAGCATGCTGATGGGCGCCAGCCCGATTACCGGCAGCAGAATACGGCCCACTCGTTGCAGGCTTTTTAGCCCGTACAGGGGAATCGGCACGTCCAGCCCGAACATCAAATCGCAAAAAACGGTGTCGAACCCGGCGTTGACCAGCGATTGCGCCATGCCGAACCGGTCAACCCCCAGGGTCATCATCGCTTTGCGGGGCGATAGCGGCTCGTCCAGTTGCGGCTCGATGACCTGCATCACCCGGCTTTCCAGCGTATGTTTCAGCCCGCGCCCGTCAACGGCGGGGGTTTGGCGCACATCTTTCACCATATTCATACCCGACCGCAGCGGGTATTCTTTTTCGCCCAGCCGGATGTACAGCTCCACCCCGCCCACACCGAAGGCATCCACTTTGCCGTCCATCCCGGCGAACATGCGGCGGGCGGCCTTTTCGTCGCCGTCCGTGCCGATGCGCTCAATGACAATTTTCTCGCCGCCCAATTCCACTTCCACTTTTTTGTTGCGCCTGGAACTGCCCAGACTGATGCTGACTGCATGTTTCATGGTTCACTCCTCCTGTGAGGTTTCCATTATAATCCAAACCGGAAGGAATAAAAAAAGCCGACCGGCCACGATGGCTTTTTGTCTGCCACAGCCGGTTAAGTCAACAAAATCATTGTATTTATCCGCCGAAAGGTGTACATTAAACAGTAACAGGACTGACGCAGTTGCGGTAAACTACGGGGTTCTACCCCCTCCCCCCTCCCCCGACAGCGGGGGAGGAGCTAACTTCGCGCCCTCTGTGAGGGGGGAAATTCCCTCCCCCTAAAAGGGGGAGGGCCGGGGAGGGGGTAAAAAGCGCGAATCCGGTTGTTTTCAATCTCAACTATCCTGACCATCACCCGGCGTAATTATTTTACGGATAGACACTAAGTCCCAAGTAAATAGTGAAGATGATGCGCAGGTTAAATTCCTGAAGGAGGAACGCGATGGCGACAGTTTTTATGAAATGGCTGGAAACAAGCCCGGATAAATATGACCGGGGTATTCGGTGGTTGACGCTGAACCAGTTGCCCAAATTGAAAGCCCGCATCGTTGAACAACTCATTCACCCCGGCGACCGGGTGCTGGAAATCGGCTGCGGCACGGGCACGCTGGCGGTGATGATGGCTCAACATGGAGCAATTGTCACCGGCGTGGATGAATCGGCGGGCATGCTGGCCCAGGCGCGGGAAAAGGTTTCGGAGGCTGGGCTAAATGACCGCCTTACGTTGGTTGAGATGGAAGCCGGCACGCTGACCGACCATTTCCCCCCGCACAGCTTCGATGCCATTATCAGCACCCTGGCTTTTAGCGAACTGCCCGATGCGGAACGGCGGTTTGTGCTGGCAGAGTGCGCTACCCTGCTGGCCCCCGGTGGACGGCTCGTCATTGGCGATGAAATTGTTCCGCCCGGCGCGCCGGCTAAATTGGGGTATTATGCGGTGCGTTTGCCGTTGGTGCTGATAACCTGGCTTTTAACCCGCGCCTCTACCACGCCGCTGCGCCGGTTGCCGCAAGAATTGGCGGCGGCAGGATTCGCCGTTACCGAGACGGTCTCTTTTTTGGCGGGTAGCCTGGCAATTTTCGAGGCGCGTATTGTGGCCGAAAGCGACAGCCGCCCGGAAACCATCCCCCGTTTGCGCCACCGAATCACGCTGCGCGCGTTGCTCATCGACGCCTGGGCGCTCTTTTTTCGCATTATTCCCCCTTATCCCAAAATCCGTCCGGGGCTGTACGCCATCGGCGCGCCGGACGACCACGCGCCGGTGCTGGTGACGGGCAATTTTGACCTGACGGTGCGACGAGTGGTGCGGGCGCTGGACGGGGTGGCGGATGTGTGGCTGCTGGTCGCTGATTCGGCGGGGATCAATGTCTGGTGCGCGGCGGGCGGCGGGTTTTTCACGGCGGAGAAGATCATCGCCGTTTTGAAAACGTCGCGCCTGGCGGAGATTGTGAACCATCACGCCTTGATCC
>JAJRUC010000251.1 GCA_024278015.1 Chloroflexota bacterium | reverse complement strand
GAATCCTGCCACGGGCCGGGCGCGGAACACGCCGCAGACCCGGAAAACGTTTCGGTCTATCGCCAGGTTGATGACCAGGTGTGCGGCTCGTGCCACAGCCGGGGCGTATCGCCCGCCGGCTTCTCCTTCCCGGCCACCTATCGCCCCGGCGATACGCTCACCGACCATTTCACCTTCACCACCGCCGAAGATGACATCTGGGCCGACGGCAGCGCCCGCAGCCACCATCAACAATATATGGATTGGCAATTGGGCAGCAAAATGGCAAAATCCGGCAAAGTAAATTGCACCACCTGCCATTCGCCCCACACGCAGGGCCAGGCCGCCCACCAGTTGCAAAAACCGCTGAACGACCTGTGCCTGAGTTGCCATCAGGATAAAAAACATTTGCTGCAACACACCCCCTTCCACGAACAGGCCGGCAAACAGCGCGAATTTTTGTGCAGCGATTGCCACTTGCCGAAGATGGCGACCAGCGCCGCGCCATACGACATCAGCAACCACACCTTCTTGCAGCCCAACCCGGCAGATACCATTGCCCACGGCGGCCTGGATGCTATGCAAAATGCCTGCAATATTTGCCACGGCGCCCCCGGCGAAACCCCGCAATGGGCCGCCGAGACCATTGACTATGCGGCCGAAACCGCATCGGTGCGGCAATCTGTCTTTCAGGTGGGGATGCAAATTACGCCCCCGCCGCCGCCCACGCCCCTCCCTTCGGTAGGGCAGGAACCTGAGATTGACTACTACAATGTCAATACATTACGATGGGTGCGTATTATTCTTTACATTTCAGGGGGCGCGGTTGGGTTGGCTGTGTTGTACCTGATCTATCGCGCCGTCGTCGCCAGGAGGAAAGACCATGCGTAATCGATTAATTGCTATCCGGGAAAAAGTGAGCCGCTTTTTAACCCCGGACAGAACTGCCCCGCGCTGGATGCGTCTGCTGCCGTATTTTACGCTCATCGCTTTGGGCGCGTTGCTGTTTGCTGTGGCCGGCGCCGGGTGGGAATATACCAATAGCTCTGAATTTTGCGGCACGGCCTGCCACACCATGCCCCCGGAATACGCTTCGTACCAGCTTTCGCCCCACTCGCGGGTAAAATGCGTGGAGTGTCACATTGGGCGCGGTTATATCGCCACCCAGTTTACCCGCAAATCAGGCGACGCCGCCCACTTGTTCCGCTACATTGGGGCCGATTATGAAGTGCCCATTTATGTGAAAAATATGCGTCCCGCCAGAGATGTGTGCGAGAAATGCCACGACCCGACCAAATTTTCTGACGACAGCCTGCGAAAGTACACCCGCTTTGACGCCGAAAACAACAACGAATTATCTACTACCTATCTTTCGTTCAAAACGGGGGGCGGCACAGCCCGCGAAGGCCGGGGCAAAGGAATTCACTGGCACATTGAAAACAAAGTGGAATATATTGCTGTCGATAACCCTCAACTGAGTCAAAATATCCCCTGGGTGCGGGTAACCTATGCCGCCGGCGGCGCGGAAGATGTATTTGTTGATATGGAGGCTGATTTGCCGGTCGATTTTGCGCAGAAAAACCGGAGCCTCATCAAAATCGTCGATTGTATGACCTGCCACAACCGTATTTCGCACGTGTTCAATACGCCTTCGGCGGCGCTTGACGATGCGATGGCCCGGGGCCGCATTTCTCCCGAAATTCCGTACATCAAAAAAAATGCCATAACTGTTATAGAACGCCAATACCCCTCTATGGACGAAGCCTTGAAGGCCGTCGATGGTTTGCGCGATTATTACGCCGAAAACTGGCCCGATTTTTACACCGAAAACGCAGAGTTGGTGGACGCCGCCGTGGCGGAACTGACCGATTTGTACCAGGTGATGGTCTTCCCCACTATGGACATCAGTTGGGATACCCACCCCGATAATCTGGGCCACACCGAGGCGGCGGGCTGTTTCCGCTGCCACGACGGCAAGCACATGAACGCCCAAAGCGAGAGTATTCGCCTGGAATGTAACCTGTGCCACTCAATTCCGCTGACCACCAAGCCGGATGGCGCTATTGACCCGTTGCCCGTGGCCGATGCCTTCGAACCCAAATCACATGCCGACAGCAACTGGATTGCCCGCCACCGCTTCGATTTTGACGGCACATGCGAGGGCTGCCACACGGTTTCCAATCCGGGGGGAACGGACAACACCAGTTTTTGCGCCAACAGCGGCTGCCATGCTTCTGAATTGAAGTACGCCGGCCTGCACGCGCCGCAAATCATCGCATCGCTGAACACGTTGGACGGCAATTTGCCCACCTATCCCGCCGCAGCCCTCACCTGGCAGGATCTGGTCGGCCCGATTTTAGAGAATCGGTGTGTGGTCTGCCACGGCGGCACGGCCGGGTTAAGCCTGGATACGTACAAGCATGCGCTGGTCGGCGGTAATCTCGGCCCGGCTATTATCCCCGGCAACCCCGATGACAGCCTGTTGGTGAAGCTTCAGCAGAATGGCCACCCCAACAGCCTGGCTCCGGACCAACTTGAGTGGATTGTGGCATGGATCAGGCAGGGCGCGCCCGAAAAATAGCGCCGTAATCGGGTTAAATCATTATTACATTTTGGTGCAGGGACACGCTGCAACGTGTCCCTGCTGTGGTTTAAAAAAAATACAAATTCTTGCAGATTGCGTTATTCCGGTTTCCGGAAGGCTTTGGCGGCTTGCACAAACGCCCGGAACAGCGGGTGAGGGCGGGTGGGCCGGCTTTTAAATTCCGGGTGAAACTGGCTGCCGAGCATAAAGGGGTGGCCGGCCAATTCAACAATTTCCACCAGCCGGCCATCGGGCGAGAGGCCGCTGTAACACAGTCCGGCTTCGGCCAGGGCGTCCTGGTAGCTGTTGTTAAACTCCCATCGATGGCGGTGGCGCTCGTGGGTGAGGGTGTCGTTGTATGCCTGGGCCGCTTTGCTGCGGGGCGCAAGCCGGCAGGGGTAGGTTCCCAGCCGCATAGTGCCGCCCATGTCAGACAGGTCGCGCTGGTTGAGCATCAGGTCAATAACGGGGTGGGGCGTTTTTTTATCGAACTCGGTTGAATTGGCCCGGTCATCCTGAAAATGATGGCGGGCCAGTTCGATGACCATAACTTGCATACCCAAACACAGCCCCAGGTAAGGCACGTTGTTTTCCCGCGCAAAGCGGGCGGCAATAATTTTGCCTTCAATCCCCCGGTATCCAAACCCGCCCGGCACGACAATCCCCTTAACCTCGGCCAGCGCCTTTAAATTGCGCCCGCGCTCCAGGTCTTCAGAGCTGACCCAGCTAATTTTCACTTCCCGGTCTTCGCGCAGGGCAGCGTGCTTCAAGGCTTCGTAAACGCTGATGTAAGCGTCTTTCAGCTCAACATACTTGCCCACAACGGCTATTTTTAACTGCGGTTTTTTCCGCTTGATTTCAGAAACCAGCGTGCGCCACGCTTCCAGTTGGGGGGCGGCGGCCGGCAAATCAAGCGCGTTGACCAGATAGTGGCCGATGCCCGCTTCTTCCAAAATCAGGGGCACTTCGTACACAGTATCGACGGTGGTCAGGGCCACCACGGCTTCCCGGTCTACGTCGCAAAACAGGGCGATTTTGTCTCTGATTTCATCGGAAATGGGATAATCAGACCGGCAGAAGATGGCGTCCGGCTGAATACCGATGCCCCGTAGCTCGCGCACGCTGTGTTGGGTGGGCTTTGTTTTCAGTTCGCCCGTCGCCCCAATGTGGGGCAGCAGAGTGACGTGAATGTAAAAGGTGTTCTGCGGCCCCGCGTCTTTGCGCATTTGGCGAATGGCTTCCAGAAACGGCAGGCTTTCAATATCGCCCACCGTGCCGCCGATTTCTACAATGACTACCTCGGCCCGGCTTTGCCGGGCCACGCGCTGAATGCCGGCTTTAATCATATTGGTGATATGCGGAATGACCTGGATGGTTTTGCCCAAATAATCGCCGCGCCGCTCCCGGCTGATAACTTCCGAATAAATTTGGCCGGTGGTCAGGTTACTGGCGCTGGAAAGGTTCTCGTCAATGAAACGCTCGTATGCGCCCAAATCCAGGTCGGTTTCGGCGCCGTCTTCCAGCACAAACACCTCGCCGTGTTCGTATGGGCTCATAGTGCCGGGGTCAACATTAATGTAGGGGTCCAGCTTTTGCACCGTCACCGAAATCCCCCGGTTTTTCAGGATGCGGCCCATCGAAGCGGCGGCAACGCCTTTGCCCAAAGATGAAACCACCCCACCTGTACAAAAAATAAACCTGGTCATTCATAGCCCCTTCCTGCGCCGGATTTTTACGAAAAACAACTCTGTTCGGCTGGAAACAGAGTTGTTGGATTTGCAGGTATCAAGCCGGGTTGGTCAACTTATATTTGGAGGCGAGAGGGGGATTTCGTCAGGGAATGAGTCATCAATCTCCCGGACAACTTGCGACAGCACTTCTTCTGCCGTGCCTTACTTTTCCTGGGGCGCGCTCCATTTGAACATCACCGTGCCTTCCATACCGTGCAGTTTGGTGGCCCGGTTCATGGCTTCAATAAATCGCGGCGATAGCTCGGCTGATTTTTGGCCGTTAATGTCGGTGGCTCTGACTCGCATCGGGAGGTGTCCCCAATACAGAACTTGATAGGTTGCCATAAAACAACTGCCTCCAAAAATTATGGTGCGGCTCACCGGCCGCGCAGTGTTACATTTTGTTTACAGTTCATCAACCTGAATTGTAATGGTTTTCTGTAAAAACGCAAGAGAAAGAGGGAGGCAGGGCGCGTTTCAATTTGGGGGCAAGTCTGTGCAGGGGCAGGCTGCAGCCTGCCCCTGCACGGACACACGAGCATCTCGTTAAGGGTTAGACACTCAGGCAAAAGGCTGGGCCGCATGGCGAATACCTCCGTAGCGGCTCAGGGCATCGTTGGTGGTCACCACATCCGCCAGCCCCAAATTGACCAGCCGCCGCCGGCCGCACATGCGGGCAAATTCCATCAATTGCTGTCTGTTCCCCTCAAAAAAATTGAACAAGCGCGCGCTGCTCTCTTCAATATTCAGGCGAGCGCGTAAATCGGGGCGTTGGGTGGCAATGCCCACCGGGCAGTTGTTGCTGCCGCAAGCCCGATACTGTTGGCAGCCAATGGCCATCATGGCCGATGTCGCCAGCGCGACCGCGTCGGCGCCCAGGGCCAGCGCTTTGGCTACATCCGGCGGCGTCCGAAACCCGCCGGTGACGCACAGCGAGATGTGCCCCATACCGTGCGCATCCAGCCATTTGCGGGCGCGAGGCAGGGCATACACCGTGGGCAGGCCGATG
>JAJRUC010000250.1 GCA_024278015.1 Chloroflexota bacterium | reverse complement strand
CACCCCCTCCTTCATCCTCACCCTTTCAAGGGGGAGGAAATATTCCCCCCCTCCTGAGGGGGGATTAAGGGGGGAGAAAAACCGGTCGGGCAGGTCACACCGGAAGTTGCTGCAAAGTTTCAAGCCGTTCACCCCCTCCTTCATCCTCACCCTTTCAAGGGGGAGGAAATATTCCCCCCCTCCTGAGGGGGGATTAAGGGGGGAGAAAAACCAGTCGGGCAGGTCACACCGGAAGTTGCTGCAAAGTTTCAAGCCGTTCACCCCCTCCTTCATCCTCCCCCTTGAAAGGGTGAGGAAATATCTCCCCCCTCCTGAGGGGGGATTAAGGGGGGAGAAAAACCAGTCTTCAAAAGGAGAACCCCAATGCCTGTTACCTTGACCCCCTCCCGCCGGGCCGCATCGATGCCCCCCTACGCCTTCGCCACGTTGGCCCAATCCATTCGCGCCTTAACCGCCCAGGGCGCCGATGTCATTCGGCTGGATATCGGCAGCCCCGATATGCCCCCCGCCCCGCACATCATTCAAACCCTGGTTGAAAAGAGCCGGTTGCCCAACGTCCACGGCTACGGCGGCTACTTCGGCATCCCGGCCCTGCGAGAGGCCATAGCCGCCTACTACAAAAATCGGTTTGGGGTAGAGCTGAACCCCAACACAGAAGTCCTGCCCCTCATCGGCTCAAAGGAGGGGCTGGCGAACCTGCACCTGGCCTGGCTGGATGCAGGCGAGGTGGCCCTGGCGCCCGACCCCGGCTATCTGGTGTACGGCATGGCCCCCCATCTGGCCGGTGGACAGGCCGTCCCCTTCGACCTGAAGCCGGAGAACAACTGGCTGCCCGATTTCAGGGCCATCCCCGCCGCTGTGGCCCGCAAAGCGCGGCTAATGTGGCTGAACTACCCCAACAACCCCACCGGCGCGCCCGCCGACCTGTCTTTTTTTGAAGAGGCCATCGACTTTTGCCGCCGCCACAGCATTTTGCTGTGCCACGATAACCCCTACAGCGATGTCACCTTCGACGGCTACCGGGCGGTTAGCCCCCTGCAAATTCCGGGCGCGCAAGAAGTGGTCATCGAATTTAATTCGCTCTCCAAAACCTACAATATGGCCGGCTGGCGGGTGGGCATGGCCGTGGGCAATGCCGCCGCCGTCAAAGCCCTGGGCACCATCAAAACGCAGGTCGATTCCGGCCTGGCGTTGCCGGTGCAGTATATGGCAATTGCCGCCCTCACCGGCGACCAAACCTGGCTGGCCGGGCGCAACGCTATTTACCAGCAGCGACGCGATATGGTGCTGGCCGCGCTGGACGAACTGGGCCTGGCCGTACCCGCGCCCAAAGCCACCCTGTACGTCTGGTTTCCCGCGCCGGACGGTATGACCGACGTGGAGTTTCACCAAAAATTGCTGCGCGAAGCCCACGTTTCCATTGCTCCCGGCTCCATGTACGGCCAAAACGGGCGCGGCTGGATGCGGCTGGCTATCGGCGTGGATACCGGCCGCCTGCAAGAAGCGCTGGCCCGTATCAAAGCGTTATCGTAAAAATGATTACTTCCACCAAAAACCGGCGCATTGTTGACCTGAGAAAACTCTCGCAGCGAAAGCATCGTCAGGCTCAAAACCGCTTTGCGGTGGAGGGCCTGCAACTGCTGGGCATGGCCCTGGCCGGCGGCCACCCCCCCCTGGACGTCTTTTATTGCGAAGATTTCTTCGCCGGAGAAACGGCCCCCCGGCTGTTGCGCCGGCTGACTCAGGCGGGGGGCCGTCCCTTCGCCGTAAGCGAAACGGTGATGCGGGCCGTCTCTGAACGAGACGCGCCGCAAGGATTAATCGCCGCCTTCCCCCTGTTTTTAGCCGATTGGAAAACTGTCCTGACCGATGCCCCCCCTGCCGGGCCGGCGTTGTGGCTACTGCTTGACCGTCTGCAAGACCCCGGCAACCTGGGCACGCTCATTCGCACCGCCGATGCCGTGGCCGCCGCCGGCGTGATTTTGCTGGAACCATGCGTAGACCCCTTCGACCCGAAAACCGTGCGCGGCAGTATGGGCTCAATTTTTACCGTGCCGCTGCTGCGGTGCGCCCGGCCAAAGGAATTGCTCATCACCCTGCAAGCGCGGGGCTGCAAAATTACCGGCGCCGACGGCTACCAGGGCGAACTGCCGTGGCTGCCTGAAGCGCAAGGGCTGACCGGCGCGGTGGCTTTGGCGCTGGGCAACGAGGCGCGGGGCCTGAGCGCCGACTTGCGCCCTTACCTGACCCATTGGGTGCGCCTGCCCCTGCCGGGCCGGGCCGAAAGCCTGAACGTGGCCGTGGCCGGCGGGGTGCTGATGTATCACTGGCTGCAACGCAATCAATATCGTAGCGCATAGCAATTGGAAAAATCCCCTTCGACGTGTATAATTTTAACACTACACGCGAGGGGATTTGCCACAAGATGGGTGTTGTCGATGAAATCAAAGGCCGGCTGGATATTGTTGATTTCATAGCGGGCTATGTGCCTTCGCTCACAAAAGCGGGCAAAACCTGCAAAGGCTTGTGTCCGTTCCATGCCGAAAAGACCCCCTCTTTTATTGTTTTTCCAGAGACGCAAACCTGGCATTGCTTTGGCGCATGCGGCGCCGGCGGCGATATTTTCTCTTTTATTATGCGGCAGGAAGGCTATCAATTTAGCGAAGCCCTCCGCTTTTTGGCCGACAAAGCCGGCGTTCTGCTGGCAGAACGTTCAGCGGACGATGCAGAAGCCGATAAACGTCGCCAAAAGCTGTTGGAAATCGTTTCACTGGCCGCCTCGTTTTTCCACAGCCGGCTATTGCAATCGCCCCAGGCCGAATTTGCCCGCAACTATGTGGCCCGCCGGGGCCTCGGCGCGGAAACCGTCCAAACCTTTCAGCTTGGCTATGCTCCCAACCGCTGGGACGGCCTGAAAACGCATCTGCTGCAAAAGGGCTACGCCGAAGCCGACCTGGCCGCCGCCGGGGTGCTGATTGCGCGCGAAGACAAATCATCCGGCTATGACCGCTTTCGGGACCGCTTCATCGTCCCGATTAGAAATGAGCGGGGGCAAACAATCGGTTTTGGGGCGCGGGCCTTGCGCGATGAGCAGACGCCCAAGTATCTCAATTCACCCCAAAACGCCCTGTTTGATAAAAGTGCGGCGCTGTTTGGGCTGGATATTGCCAAAAACGCCATCCGGGAATCGGGGCAGGCTGTAATTGTAGAAGGCTATATGGATGCCCTGCAAGCCTATGAGCAGGGCTACAAAAATGTGGTGGCCGAAATGGGCACCGCCCTGACCGACCCGCAACTCAAACTCCTGAAACGCTACGCCGGCCGGTTTGTGCTGGCCCTTGATGCAGACAGCGCCGGCAGTGCCGCCACCTTGCGCGGCATTAACACCGCCAGACAAGCTCTAACCGAAGGTGTGAAGGCGGTACCCACCGCGCAGGGCGGGTTTCGGTACGAAGGCCGCCTGGACGCCGATTTGCGAATTGTATCGCTGCCCCCCGGCCGGGACCCCGATGACTTTCTGCGCGAATCGCCGGAAGCGTGGGCCGCGCTGGTAGAGCAGGCCTTGCCCCTGGTTGATTATTATATTCAGACCGTCACCGCGTCGTTGAACCTGGAAGTAGCCAAAGACAAGGCCAAAGCCGTCGCCACCCTGATGCCCGTCTTGCGGGAAATTCCCAATTCTGTTGAGCAGGAACATTACTTGCAACAATTGGCAAGACTTGTTACAATCGATGAACGGGTTTTACGGGCGGAACTGGAACGCGCTGCGCAAAAAACAGCCCGGCCGGCCGACCGTTACTCTGCCCGGCCGGCGGAGACGAAACCCCAATCGGCGGCCAAAACCACCGGCGGCCTGGAAGAATATTGCCTGGCCATGTTGCTGGGGCGGCCCGGCACGTTGAATAGCGTTAATAAAAAACTGGTGGCTCAAAACATTGACGTGTTAAACACAGAGGACTTTGCCGATGTTCAAAACGGCGCCCTGTTTTTGGCCGTCAAACACTGGGCCGTTACGCCCAACGCCACCACGGACCCGCCATTGCAAACCACAGACCCACATCTGGAAGGCCGATTGGCCGGCGTGCTGGCGCTGTGGCATAACCGGCCGGCCCCGCTTGAATATGTAGAAAGAGAACTGCCCAAACTTGTTTTGCGCATGCGCCGAAATCGGCTGGAAAAGCAAATCAGGGAGCTGAATCAAATGCAGCGAGATTCGTTGCAGACCAATGACCGGGATGGCGCCTTGCAATGCCGGCGGTTAATTTCTGAAGCCAAAGATAACCTGAACATTCTTGATAAAGCGCACGATGCCCTTTCAATTACGGGCCGGCGGCGTATGGAAGAAACCTTCCGGGGATAATGCCTGAGCCAATGGCAAAAAAATCGATACCTGAACCCAGTGAAAACCGAAAAAATCTGCCGGACCAACCCGGGAATCTGCAAAATCCTGATGCCGGCGGCGCAGAAATTCCCCTCAAAGACCAGATAATAGATGACAGTCTGGAAGCCTTTGACAGCGCAGTGGAATCCGGCCTTTCTGACCACGAACCGGACGACGAAGACCTGGCTCAAGTTGAAGTTGAACTGGGGCAGGGAGAAATCGGGAGCGTAGACCTGACCAAAAGCCGGGCGGTGCCGATATCCGGCCTGGAGCAGGCCGAATTAACCAATGCCCCGGTGCGGATGTATCT
>JAJRUC010000249.1 GCA_024278015.1 Chloroflexota bacterium | reverse complement strand
CCCTCAGTCCCTGATGAAGAAACCGCTTCGCGCCCTCAAGCGGGGGGAATTAGCTCCTCCCCCGACAGCGGGGGACGCGAAGCGGGGAGGGGGTAGAACACCGTGATTTACCGCAACCGCGTAAGTTTTTAAAGAAGGATTCAGGAAGCCTCTTTCTCTTGGCATAGATTTTAGCACAATCACGGATTACGGGCAATTTCAGGAACTGTTTTAGGCATCGGTCAGCCACAGCAGAACCTTGCCAATGACTTGCACTATGGTGATATTCTCAATGTGCCATAACCAAATTAATATTGGCACTGGCTCAGTTGAATGGGAAAGCATAACCGACTGCAACCGCAGCGACATCATCCACGCCTTTGCCCCTTATTACATCAACTACGATTTGCGCTGGAACCCGGTGCGCCTGATGCAGCGTATTGGCCGGGTTGACCGCCGCCTTGACCCCGCCGTAGAAGCGTAATTGATTGCCGATAACCCCCAGGCTGAAACCGCGCACGGCACCGCCCGCTACGCCGTGGAAGCCGACCGCCCCGTCTGGAATCTATCCGACCTGCTCTTTATTAGCCAAGTGTGAAATGTGGTTTCCAAACGGGAGATGCTCTTTTTTCAACGCAATCTAATTTTCGGACAGGTTCCAGGTACTTCAACAAACAAGATTTGACGAATAAGAAAAAAACAGGCATTCTTTGGTCAAAACAGACCGGGAGAGAAGAAATGCCGGCCAAACACACAACATCAACACCCTCACCGATGAGGACTGGTTCCAGATACAGGCTTCGGGTGGGGTGGAGTATTGAGTATGTTTGCGCAGGATGATGACAAAAAAAGACGCAAGAAGGAATAATAATGTGTTTGCGAAGGGGAAATTTATGAAAGCAATCGTCGTTCAAAGTGAACAGGAAGGCCGGCCACTGGTGTGGCAGGATGTGCCCGCACCCGTTTTGCAACCCGACGAAGTGCGGGTGGCGGTACAGGCCACAGCCCTGAATCGGGCTGATTTGATGCAGCGGGCCGGAAACTATCCGCCGCCGCCGGGCGCGTCTTCAATTTTGGGTCTGGAGACGGCCGGCAAAATTATCGAGGTGGGGCCGGAGGTTTCCGGTTGGCAGGTGGGCGATGCGGTGTGCGCCCTGTTGCCCGGCGGCGGGTACGCCGAACAGGTGACGGTTCCGCATCAACTGCTGATGCCCGTTCCGGCGGGCTGGAGTTTTCTTCAGGCCGGGGCCATGCCGGAGGTTTTTTACACGGCTTTCGTCAATCTGTTCCTTGAGGCGGCCATTCAGCCCGGCGAAGTGGCCCTGGTGCATGGCGGAGCCGGCGGGGTGGGTACGGCGGCTGTTCAATTGCTGAAAAAAGCGGGCCACACGGTTATTGTCACCGCCGGCACAGATAAAAAGACCGCCTTTTGCCGAAAACTCGGCGCGGATTTAGCCATAAATTACCGGCAGGAAGATTTTGCCGAAGCCGTGCGGACGTATACCGGCGGGGTGGACGTGATATTGGATATGGTGGGCGCAAATTATCTGCATCGCAACGTCAGGTTGCTGAAGGTTGGGGGGCGGCTGGTCTTTATTGCCATGCTGAGCGGGGGGCAGGTTGAGTTCGACCTCGGTTCGCTGTTGGGGCGACGCTTGCGGCTGATTGGTTCGGTGCTGCGCAGCCGGTCCGTGGCTGAAAAAATCGCCATCAAAGAACAATTTATGACCCGCTTTTGGCCGGCAGCGGCAGAGGGAACCATCACGCCGGTCATCGACGCCGTTTACCCCATTGAACAGGCCAATGACGCGCATCGCCGGATGTCGCAAAATAAAAACATCGGCAAAATTGTGTTGCAGGTTAGCCGGCAGGGGTGATCCGCGAATCGCCCCTGCCCATCAAAGTATACTTGACTGAATACCGGATGCGCTTGTTTGTTTTCTCTCCTGCTGTTAACTCCCATCCGAAATGGTCAGCATAATGGCGTTTTGGTCAACCTTGTCGCCGGCCCGAACCCGCACGCTGCTGACCACGCCGGCTTTGGGCGCTTTGAACTCGTTCTGCATTTTCATTGATTCAAGGATAATCACTACCTCGTTCTTCACCACCGCCTGACCGTCGGCCACAAGGATGTTGACGATGACTCCCGGCATAGGCGCTTTGATAAGGACTTCGCCCACAGCTTCCTTCAGGCGGCCCTTTACCCCCGCCAGCCGCCGGGTGCGTTCATCTTCAACGGTCACTTCGTAAACGTTGCTTTTGAGCATCACGTGATACAGGTCGGCATCTTCGCCAATATCGATGTCGTATGAATGGCCGTTGAGGATAAGCGAGTACATTGAAGTGGATGATAATCCCTGAAAATCCACGGCGTGGCGCTCGCCGTCAATTTCTATATAGTCATCATCATTCACATCGATGGTAAATTCGTGGTCGTCTACTGTTGCAATATATTTCATAATCCCTCTTCGATTAGCGGAGTCGCCGGTCCAGCGCTTCCCGGCGGCCGTAAAGCCGCCAGGGGCTGGGGCCGCCCTGATGCAATAAAATGGCTTCTTTGCTGCGACGATGGGCTACCAGCGTGGCGGCAATGGCCGCGATGCGGGCGTGCTGCTCGGATGATTTGTCCTCCATAACGAAATGTTTCTCCAGAAAGTTGGTGGTCAGTTGCCCGGCCTGAAAACGGGCGTGGTTCATCATTTTGATGTGAAAGGGGATGGTCGTCTTCAAGCCGGAAAGCCGAAACTCTTCCAGGGCGCGGCGCATACGCAAGATGGCCTCGGCGCGGGTGCCGCCCCGGGTAATGAGTTTTGCCAGCAGCGAATCATAATAGGGGGTCACTTCCAGGTTGTAGTATATCCCGCTATCCACCCGCACGCCGTTGCCGGTGGGCAAAGACAGGCCGGTGATGCGCCCGATGGAGGGCATAAAATTGTTGTAGGGGTCTTCAGCAAGAATACGGCACTCGATGGCCCAGCCGGAGAGGGAAATATCGGCCTGGGTGAGATGCATTTTGCGGCCGGCGGCAATGCGCAGCATTTCTTTCACAATATCCACGCCGGTGACCATTTCGGTGACGGGGTGTTCCACTTGCAGGCGGGTGTTCATCTCCAGAAAGTAGAAGTGGCCCGCTTTATCCAGCAAAAATTCCACCGTGCCCGCGCTTTGATACCCCACTGACCGGGCCGCGGCTACGGCCACCGCGCCCATTCTTTTTCGCAGGCCGGGGTCAACGGCGGGCGACGGCGATTCTTCGATGAGTTTTTGGTGACGGCGCTGGATGGAACATTCGCGCTCGCCCAGGTGGATGGTGTTGCCGAAGCCGTCGGCCAGGATTTGCATTTCCACGTGGCGGGCATCAACCAGCATTTTTTCCATGTAAATTTCGTCATCGCCGAAGGCCGCTT
>JAJRUC010000248.1 GCA_024278015.1 Chloroflexota bacterium | reverse complement strand
ATATCTAAAATTACAAGTTTTTCGTAGTAATTTCAATTATTCCATTCTGTCAAATTCTCAACTGCGTAACATCAGCTGGTAACTTTATCTCTGATGCCTGAGTAGTTACTGTTATTTTATGACGCGGTTGAGTATATCCCCAATTATCGGCCTGTTTGCCATTCATCGTTCATCATTTTCAGGAGGTATTTTTATGGACAGAGCCATCCCTGTGCTGGGCAACGAAGAAATTGAGCTGTACATGCGCACCTATTATTCGCTGCTGCGCTCCAGCGGCGAGGTGCAGGTGCGCTCGCTGGAAGAGACGCACTCCGGCATCAACGCCAGCCTGCATCAGGGGGCCGCCGGCCACGAGCCGGATTTGCTGGCCTTTGTTTACAGCGCCATGCGCCTGCCGCTGTGCATTAACAAGGTACGACTGGTGTTGCTGGGCCAATCGGCGGAAGTGTTTGCCAGGGGGGGCTACCCGGCGGTGGAAGCCTGGACCACGATGAAGGCCAAAGCCAGACGCCGCAAAATGTTCTTCGACGGCGCTGAAACGCTGGCCGTATTCATCAACAGTATTTCTGATATTGACGATTTGATTCCCATGCTGACCACGTATCAAATTGAATGGAACAAGCTGCACTTCCGGCTCATTCGCGGCGGTATCGCCCCTAAAACCGATGCCGGCCGGCTTGACCTGCCCGATTTCAAACACGCCCTGGCCCTGTCTGATGACGATTTTTCCAGGCTGGCCCAAATTTGGGGCAACCAGTTTTTGCCCACGCTGCGCCTGCTGGCAAAAAAAGAGATTCGCCTGGCGGTGCGCCTGCTGGCCGGCTCTCGCACCGACTATCGACGGGCCACGCAGGGCTGGTGGCGGCACGTGCTGGCTAATTGCGGCGTAAAAGGCATTCATGACCGGCCGGTCTATTTTGTTTCGTCCAACATGCACGCCTTGCCCAATTTGCTCTCCAGTTATTATACCCTCATCGAAACAGAATTGCTCGCCTATTTGCAAACCGACAACCCGGAGAATCTGCGCGAAGCCCGGCAGCAGCTTGCCGAAAGCACACCGCCCGGCAGCACCCGAAATTTACTGAGCTATCTTTTACGCAAATATCTGCGCACCGCAGCGGGCAAGCAACATTATGCGGCCCGCCTTAAGCACGAAACCGACCTGGGCATTCATAATGTGCGCCGGCCCCTTAATCTGGATGTAGGCGTGCAGGTCATCGAACTGGCGAAACTCAATCCCCGGTTTTTAGACCCGCGCCTTAAACTAAACGGCGCCGACTGGGCCAAACTCCGCAACAGTCAAACGTTAATGGTCAATGTCGATTATCCCCTGGGTATGGCCGCCTATCAGCTTCTTTCGCAAATTTCGGCCAGCGTGGGCCAACTGAAGGGCGTTTACATTATGGGCAAGGCGGCCACGCTCAACGGCCGGGTGGGCGATGTGATGATTCCCAATGTGGCCTACGATGAACATTCGCAAAACACGTATCTGTTCGATAATTGCTTTGCCGCCGAAGATGTGGCCCCGTATTTAAAGCATGGCACGGTGCTGGATAATCAAAAGGCGGTTACGGTGCGGGGCACGTTTTTGCAAAACAAAAAATTTATGCACGTTTTTTACAAGGAAGGCTATACCGATATTGAAATGGAAGTTGGCCCCTATCTGAGCGCCATGTACGAAAATTTGTACCCCAAACGCTATCCGGTCAACGAAATTGTGAAGCTCTTTCAAAATTTGCCGTATGATATTGGGGTGCTGCATTACGCTTCAGACACGCCTTACAGCAAACGCCAGTCGCTGCTTTCAAAAAGTATGCTCTATTTCGGCATGGATTCAACGTATGCCTGCACCATCGCCATTGTGCGCCGCATTTTAGCCACAGAGATGGGAGCATCATAGCCACAACCGCAGCCCGGCCCAAAGCTGATACAGGCCAAAGGCCAGCAACGCCACCGCCGAAACCGCGCTGAGCAATTTGATGACCGCCGGCCCCAGACGGCGGGCCACGGCAAACAGCACCACCAGCCCGGCAAAGCCGCCAATCAATGTACCGTAAAACCCGGCGGCAAAGCTCAGGCCCAACCCCGGCGACTGCCGCCAGCCCTCCAGCAAAATTGGCCCGGCAATGATACTCCAAAAAATGTACGGGTTGGGATTCAGGCCGTTCATCAGCACGGCCGGCCAAAAACTCTGCCGGGCCGCTGCCGGCGAGGCCGCCAGGGTGGCCTCCAGGTTTTTCAGGCCGATGAACGCCCGAATCGCCAGATAGATGATGAATACCCCGCCGGCCAGCCGCAGACTGTTCAAAAGCCGGGCCGGGGTTTGGGTCAGCACCAGCAGCACCAAAGCGATAATCGGGCCGTCGGTGATGAGCGGAGCCAGCGAAGCAGGCAGGGTGCGCCGCCAGCCGTTTTTCATTGTTTGCGAAAGTAAAAACGCCTGAAACGGGCCGGGCGTTATGGCCGCGTAAGCCCCCAGTGATAATCCGGTAAACAAATAGCCAATCAAATCCGGTTCCTCCCCCAAATACGCTAATTTGCTGCTGTGGGCAGCCATATACCGCCAAACGCCCGATTGTCGAGCGTCTTGCCCCCGGCTATACTATAGCAGACACATCGCTCAAATGCCACAGGAGGCCACACATGAAAGTTGCTGTCTTTGCCGATGTGCATGGCAATGACCATGCTCTGGACGCTGTACTGGACGATATTGAAAAAGAACGGGTAGACGCTATCATCTGCGCGGGCGATATGGTCAACCCGTTTCCCGGTTCCGAGCGGGTATGGCGCACCCTGACCGCCCGCCACATTCCGATGGTGCGCGGCAATCACGAAGATTATATTCTGGCCTGCCACGCCCCGGCTTCCGACCTGCCCATTCGCCGCAACCCGCAATTTTTGCCGGTTGAATTTGCCGCCCGACGCCTTTCGACAGGGACGACGGCGGGCATCCGCGCCTTGCCCATGACCTTCACCCTGGCCGGGCCGGGCGACGACGATGTACTGGTGTGCCACGCCTCGCCCGAACACACCAGTCGCAGCTATTGCACCGGCATCGACGATGACCTGGCTGCCGACCTGAGCCGCATCGGCCCAAAAACCATCGTGGGCGGGCATATTCACTTGCAATGGCAGCAATTGTGGCGCGATAAATTGCTGGTGGTGGCGGGCAGCGTCGGCTTGCCCTTTTACGGCAGCGGCGTTAAAGCCCAGTACGCCATCCTCACCCATCGACGGGACGGCTGGCAGGTGCGGCACAAATCAGTGGCCTACAACCATCAGGCCGCCCTGCACGATGCGCTGAACAGCAATTTTCTGGTCGAAGGCGGGCCGCTGGCCTGGCTGATGTTCGATGAATTGCTGACCGCCGAATTGCGGCTGGTGCCGTTTTTGAACAAATTCTGCCCCACCCCCCGGCCCGGCTCCCTGCCGGAATGGCAAGCCTGGGTCAAACGCTATCTGCGAGCCATCGGCCGCTGGGACGCCCTGCAACCCCTCCTCGAAGGGCACAGCCGGCCTGTCGCCCCTGCCGGCGGCTCTTGCCCCCTCTCCGGCCCGCCCCCCGGCAGGGGGAGGAAGATGCCGCAGGCAGCGGATGGGGGTCAATAAAATTATGAGACTCCTCTGAAAATAACCCCCTCCCCACCCTCCCCCTTTTCCGGGGGAGGGTGGGGGTAAACCAAATTTTCATACTCGTTGCTGTGCCGCAGGGACTGTCACACTCCTTTCAGAATCAGAGGCAGAAAGATTTTCTTCGGGCCGCCGAATGTCCCGCCCAGACTGACTTCGTCCAGACAAAAATCGGCCTGGGCCGCATTAACCGTAAAGCGAACCCCAATATCGCCGCTGTACACCTCTGCCGCAAAAGACCCCAACGAGCCGGACGCGCTCCCAAAACTGCCGGAGCCGCCCGCCAACCCCGCAAGGGCCACAAAAGCGTGCCGCCAACCCCCGCCGGTTTGCGAAATGACCACCGGCGGCGTCATCGAGCATCTCCCGCCGTGCGCT
>JAJRUC010000247.1 GCA_024278015.1 Chloroflexota bacterium | reverse complement strand
GCGCTTGCTGGTGGGGCGCGTTATCATTCTGCTCTCGGTAATTGTGGCCGGGTACTTCGGTATCCATCCCCCAGGCTTTGTGGCGGAGGTGGTTGCCTTTGCCTTCGGGCTGGCGGCGGCCAGTTTCTTCCCCATTATTATTCTGGGCATCTTTGATAAACGGGCCAACGACAAAGGCGCCATCGCCGGCATGTCGATTGGGATCATCTTCACCGCATTTATGATTATCATGATGCGCTCAACCAAAATTTTGGGCACGCCCGAACCATTGATGGGGTCGTTCCTGGGCATTTCCGCGCAGGGTATCGGCACCGTGGGTATGCTGCTCAACTTTGCGGTAACCTACATTGTATCGCGTACCACTACGCCGCCCCCCCAGGAAATTCAGGATATGGTGGAACGGGTTCGCATTCCTTCCGGCGCCGATGAAGCTGTAGCGCATTAATGGGTGTGTTTTCGTAATTGATAATTAAAATGGAGATGGCTCATGCGCGGTTGTGGGCCATCTCCCCTGTAACCATACCCCACCAATCGCCCTGGTTGGAAGAAAGGGGAGCAAGAAATATGTCCACACAATATGATAGCGTTTACAATCGCTCACTCATTGACCCGGCGGGGTTTTGGGCTGAGACCGCAGCAGATGTCCACTGGTTCAAAAAGTGGGACAAGGTGCTGGATGATTCAAACGCCCCGTTTTACAAATGGTACGCCGGCGCGGAAACAAATAGCTGCTACAACGCCCTCGATGTTCACGTTGCCAACGGACGCGCCGACCAGCTCGCCCTGATTTACGATAGCCCGGTGACAAATACGGTCAAAAAGTACACGTATGCCCAACTGCTTGATGAAGTCTCGCGGTTTGCGGGCGCGTTGGCGGGCCTGGGCATTGAAAAAGGAGACCGGGTTATCATCTATATGCCCATGGTTCCCGAAGCGGCCATTGCCATGCTGGCCTGCGCCCGCATCGGGGCCATTCACTCGGTGGTCTTCGGGGGGTTCGCCGCCCATGAACTCGCCATTCGCATTGACGACGCCAAACCGAAAGCCATTCTTTCCGCATCCTGCGGCATCGAAGTGAACCGGGTGATTGAATACAAATCCTTGCTTGACCATGCCATTGAACTGGCTGAATCAAAACCGGAGCGGGTGGTTGTTTTGCAGCGCCCGCAAGCCCTGGCCACAATGGTTGACGGCCGGGATGTTGATTGGGGCGACCTGACGGCTGCCGCGCAACCCGTAGAGTGCGTGCCGGTTGCCGCCACCGACCCGCTGTACATCCTTTACACCTCCGGCACAACCGGCATGCCCAAAGGCGTGGTGCGAGACAACGGCGGGCATTTGGTGGCCCTTAAATGGAGCATGAAAAATGTGTACGGCGTGGATGCCGGTGATGTTTACTGGGCCGCCTCCGATGTCGGCTGGGTGGTGGGACATTCCTACATTGTGTACGGCCCGCTCTTCAAGGGCTGTACCACCATTTTGTACGAAGGGAAACCGGTCGGCACGCCGGACCCCGGCGCATTCTGGCGCGTCATTTCTGAACATGGGGTGAATGTGCTGTTCACCGCGCCGACGGCCTTCCGCGCCATCAAACGCGATGACCCCAACGGTGATTTCATCAAAAAATACAACATGAACGCTTTCCGCACCCTGTTTTTGGCCGGTGAACGCTGTGACCCCGATACCCTCCACTGGGCGGAAGACCATCTGAACGTGCCCGTCATTGACCACTGGTGGCAAACAGAAACCGGCTGGCCCATCGGCGCAAACAGCATCGGCTTGGGAATGTTCCCCGTTAAAGCCGGCTCATGCACCAAACCCGTGCCCGGATATGATGTGCAGGTGCTGGATGAAGGCGGCTACGAAGTTGAAACCGGGAAAATCGGCAGCATTGTAATAAAATTGCCGCTGCCCCCCGGCACCCTGACCACGCTCTGGAACAACGACGACGGGTTTGTAAAAGCGTATTTGGACCACTATCCCGGCTACTACGTTACCGCCGATGCCGGGTTTAAAGACGATGACGGCTATCTGTCTATCATGAGCCGCACCGATGACATTATCAATGTGGCCGGACACCGCCTTTCTACCGGCGCAATGGAAGAAGTGCTGGCCTCGCACCCCGCTGTGGCCGAGTGCGCCGTTATCGGCGTGAATGATGACCTGAAAGGGGAAGTGCCGCTGGGTACGGTGGTGCTGCAAGCGGGCATTGACCGCGACCATGCCGATATTGCGCGCGAATTAATCCAACTGGTGCGCGATGAAATCGGCCCGGTGGCCTCGTTCAAAATTGCAACGGTGGTGAAACGCCTGCCTAAAACCCGTTCCGGTAAAATTTTGCGCGGTACGATGAAAAAAATTGCAGACAATACGCCGTACCGCATGCCCGCCACTATTGACGACCCGGCGATTCTGGATGAAATAAAGGAGGCGCTGGCCGAATTGGGCTATCCCAAAAAACAGGTTGCCGCCTGATACAAAATTCGCCGCGTCCGTCATTTGGTGCTATTATTTGGGCATCAGTTGAACTTTGGCGCAACACGGTCGCCGTTGGCGGCGCATTGCACCCGTGCAGGCAGAGAACCGCTATGGATTTTATTCGCTCACAATTTCCATTTGACCGTCTGACGCAGGCAGAACTGGCGTTGGTGGAAGAAAACCTGGAAACGCCCACCATTTCACCCGGAACGGTAATTTTGCACCAGGGCGGCGAGCCGTGCCGCTATCTGTATGTTATCAAAGAAGGAATAGTGCATTTTTTGCGCGACGGGCGCACTGCCCGGATACTGGAAGAGGGAGACATGTTCGGCTTCCCTTCCATGTTAAACGGCGGTGCGCCCGCCGTTGATGTTGTGGCGCAAGATACTGTCACCGTGTACACCATCCCCCACCGCGTCTT
>JAJRUC010000246.1 GCA_024278015.1 Chloroflexota bacterium | reverse complement strand
GGAGAATGTAACACTTCCCCCCGTCAACGGGGGGATTGAGGGGGGTAAAAAATGGCAAAGCCGCTCTAACTGGTAACTTTATCTCTGATGCCTGAGTAGTTACTGTTATTTTATGACGCGGTTGAGTATAGTTACCCTTACTTTTTACATAGCCGGCAAGATAACGTAAAACACGCTGCCGGCGTTGGTTTCCGGATTGCAGCCTTCGCTTTCCACCCAAATGCGCCCGCCATGCGCTTCTACAATGCCTTTGGCAATGGTCAACCCCAAACCGGGGCCGCCCCCCATAAATTTTGTCTTGCCGGAACTGTGCAAAGTCGAATCTTCGACGGTATAAAATTTCTCGAAAATGAGGCCCTGGTCCTGTTTATTAATGCCAATACCCGTATCGGCCACAAACACCTCAATAAATTGAGAGCCGGTTTCAATCTCTGCTTCTTTAAATGCCCGATACAGGCGGGCGCTAATGGTGATACGCCCATTATCGGGCGTATATTTTATGGCGTTGCCTATCAATCTGGAAAAAACCTGGCTTAATTGCGTCTCATCGCCCATAATTTGCGGCAAATCGTCATCAATTTCAACGGTCAGGGTGATGGTCCGTTCCTCTGCAATTTGAGCAAACTCCTGCACCACCGGCTCAATTGCCCGCCGGATAGAGAGCGGCGAATAGGCCAGGTCGATGGTTGCCAGCTCAACCCGGGCGATGCTAATCATATCGTTGGTCAGGCTGTTCAGCCGGTCAACGCCCTTGCGCAAGCCGTCGAGCAGCTCCTGCAAGGCCGCATCCCGGGCCAAAGCCGGATGGGTGCGCAGCATGTCGGTATAAACGTGAACCATCGTCAGCGGCGTGCGAAGCTCATGGGCGGCAATGTGAATGAAGTCTGTTTTGGCCTCATCCAAACGCTGCAAACGCTCATGCATAACACTCAATTCAGCGTGTACGTCGCTCAGTTCCTTGAATTTCCGTTCCAGTTCCTCTACCAGCGCGGCGCTGTGTTCCCGCAAAAAGAATTCGCGGCGGGTCAGGTCGTCGTCATCAAGGCGAGGTTTGCCGATGCGGGCAGCAACTTCGTCCAGCAGTTCCTTCACGCTAAAGGGCTTGTTCAAATAACCGTCGCAGCCGATGGCCCTGGCCCGTTCCTCGTCGTCGTCCATATCGCGGGCGGTTAAGGCCACAATGGGCGTGTTCGCCAAATGAGGCTGGCTTCTAATTCTGGTGACAACGCTGAAACCATCCAGGTCCGGCAGATTAATGTCCATCAAAATTAAATCCGGCTTAACCTGCATGGCTTTGGTAATGCCTTGCATCCCGTTTTCAGCCTCAACAACCCGATAGTTGCGGCTTTCCAGAATACGCCGCACCAAATCCCGATTGCCGGGCATGTCTTCAACATTTAAAACTGTGTATGTCTTTTCCACAAGCGTCACGACCTGACTCAGCTACATAATAACGATACCGGTTTTTGCGCTCCCCGTCAACACAGTAAAAAGTCCTGCTTCAACAGCTTTCACTCTCCGATATTTTACCAGCGAAAGCAAATAATGCGAGTCTCTTTTTGATTACGCCGGCTTGATGGTAAAATCTCTGTAAATCGTTTAACCTGAAGGAAAAGGGACAAAAATGACCACTACGCACGGATTTGAATTGCTGAAAAAAGCCTGCATCGCCGAACTGCACACCGAAGCCCGCCTTTATCGCCACCGGAAGACCGGCGCAGAGTTGCTTTCGCTGGTGAATGATGACGAAAACAAGTCATTCGGCATTAATTTTCGTACCCCGCCCACCAATTCAACCGGAGTGGCCCACATTATGGAACACTCGGTTTTGTGCGGCTCAAGGAAATATCCGGCCAAAGAACCCTTTGTAGAGCTGCTGAAAGGCTCTTTGAAAACATTTTTAAACGCCTTTACCTACCCCGATAAAACCTGTTACCCTCTTGCCAGCCAAAACACGCAGGATTTTTACAATTTAATCGACGTGTATATGGACGCAACGCTGCATCCGCTCATTTCCCGCCACACCTTTGAACAGGAAGGCTGGCATTATGAACTGGAGAACCTTGAGGCCCCGCTGGTTTACAAGGGCGTTGTCTTCAACGAAATGAAAGGAGCGTATTCTTCGCCGGACGGCCTGCTGGATGAATACACGCAGCAGGCGGTCTTTCCCAACCACACCTACGGCTTCGATTCCGGCGGCAATCCGCGCCATATCCCTGACCTGACCTACGAGCAGTTTAAGGCCTTTCACCAAACCTGTTACCACCCCTCCAACGCCCGCATCTATTTTTACGGCGACGACGACCCGGACACCCGTCTGCGGCTGATGAATGACTATCTGCAAGCGTTTGAGCGGTTGGCCGTTGAGTCCGACATTCCGCTGCAACCGCCCTTCACCGCCCCGCGCCGGGTCAGGCATCCCTTCGCCGCCACCGAAGCAGCCGGTAAATCGATGCTGACGGTAAGCTGGCTGTTGTCTGAAACAACCGCTGTGGAAACCACAATGGCCCTGGGTATTTTGTCTTATATTCTGGTGGGTACGCCCGCCTCTCCCCTGCGCAAACGTCTGCTGGATTCCGGCCTGGGCGAAGACCTGACCGGCGGCGGCGCCAACGGCCATCTGCGCCAGATCTATTTTTCTACCGGCATGAAAGGCGTGGCCGCCGATAATGTAAACCGGGTGGAAGCCCTGATTCAGGAAATTTTGGCTGACCTGGCAGAAAACGGCATTGACCCGGAGATGATTGAAGCGGCTATGAACACCCTGGAATTTCGGCTACGCGAACAAAATACCGGCAGCTTTCCCCGGGGGCTGGCTCTGATGCTGGGGACGTTAAACGTGTGGCTTTACGGCGGAGACCCTTTCAGGGCGCTGGCCTTTGAAGAATCGCTGGACGGCATCAAAAGCCAACTGGCCGCAAACCCGGCCTTCTTCCAAACCCTGATTAAACGCTATTTGCTGGATAATCCCCATCGGGTGGCCGTTATCCTCACCCCGGACAGCGAGCTTCAGCAGCGAGAAGAGGCCGCCGAAAAGCAACATCTGGCCGAGGTTAAAGCCGGCTTGAGCCGGGCCGACCTGCAAGCCGTCATCGACAACACCAAAGCCCTGAAAAAACTTCAGGAAACGCCGGACCCGCCCGAAGCGCTGGCCGCTATTCCGCACCTGTCGCTGGACGACATCGACAAACAGAACAAACCGATTCCCATTGAAGTGCAAACAGAACAGAATGTCGAAATTCTGTATCACGATTTGTTCACCAACGGCATTGTCTATCTTGATTTAGGCTTTAATTTAAGGGCGCTGCCGCAGGAATTGCTGCCGTATGTGTCGTTGTTCAGCGATGCCCTGACCGAAATCGGCACGGAAAAAGAGGATTTTGTCAAACTGTCGCAACGCATCGGCCGCAAAACGGGCGGTATCTGGTCAACTTACTTCATCTCAACTTGCCAAAATCGCGCCGAAAGCGCGGTTTGGCTTTTTGTACGCAGCAAAGCGACGATGGCTCAGGTGGATGACCTGCTGGCAATTTTGCGTGATTTGCTGCTGACCACCAATTTTGACAATCGGGAACGGTTCCGGCAAATGGTGCTGGAAGAAAAAGCGGGCAAGGAAGCGGGGCTGATTCCGGGCGGGCATGGCATTGTCAGCAGCCGCTTGCAGGCCCATTTCAGCGAAGCGGCCTGGCTTTCGGAAGAGATGGGCGGCCTCAACAACCTGTTTTTTGTGCGCCGCCTGGCCCGCGAGGTGGAAGAAAACTGGCCCGCCGTGCTGGAAAAGCTGGAAACCATTCGCCGGATTCTGCTCAACCGCAACGCCATGATGTGCAACATCACCCTTAACGCGGCAAACCAGGCCACCTTCCGCCCCAAACTAATCCGGTTTTTGGGCGACATACCGGACGCTCCCGTTGAGTTGGCGCGCTGGATGCCCACGCCCCTGCCCCCCTTCGAGGGGCTTTCCATACCCGCCCAGGTAAATTATGTGGGCAAAGGGACCAACATCTTCAACCTGGGCTACCGGATGCACGGCTCCATTTTCGTCATTCAAAATTACCTGCGTTCAACCTGGCTTTGGGAAAAAGTGCGGGTGCAAGGGGGGGCCTACGGCGGCTTCAGCTCTTTCGACCAGCATGCGGGGCTGTTTACTTTTTTATCGTACCGCGACCCCAACCTGCTGGATACGCTGGCTGTGTACGACCAAACCGCGAATTTTTTGCGGCGGCTTGATTTAAGCCGGGCCGAATTGAGCAAATCCATCATCGGCACTATCAGCGGTATCGACGCCTATCGCCTGCCCGACGCCAAAGGCCGCACCTCGATGGTACGGCATTTAACCGGCTACACCGACGAAGTCCGCCAAAAAATCCGC
>JAJRUC010000245.1 GCA_024278015.1 Chloroflexota bacterium | reverse complement strand
CTCTTTGAGGGGGGAAATTTCCCTCCCTCCCCCTGTGAGGGGGAGGGTTGGGGAGGGGGATTGCGCAACCAGTATTTCAGGACAAAAAAAGGAGCATCCCCATGCAATTTGATGCAACGCGAGCAACCCTGCTTGATAAAGCAGTATTTATCCCCTTTTACCCCACCCGCACCGAAGCGCTGTCCGAGGCGTTGAAACGGAGGAGAATCGCCGCCGACACCGATGTGCTGGTGACGGAAGTCGGCGGCGCGGCACTGGTGTTGGACAGCGCGCAGATGTCTTATCACCATGTGGCGCAGGGTGAGTTGAACGGCGAACCGTGGCTGGTGACGTTTTGAGCGGTGTGCAACACGGGCGTCAGGTTGACGCCCCTTGTGCGCGGCGAAATTTTCCATTTTGAACACGGCGGGCTGTATGATGGTCTGTTTTTGATGCGCGACCGGGAGACCGGCTCGCACTGGCAGCACATCACCGGTGAATGTTTGGAGGGGAAACTCACCGGCGAGCAACTGCCGGTGGACAATTTGTGGATGACCACCGCGCAACAGGCAGCGGAACGTTATCCCGCCGCCCGTTTCGCCAATTCGCGGATGTCCTTTTTCAAAACCATCATTTCAAAATTTATGCGCTACCGGATGAAGTCCGGCACACGGGGGATGCTGCCGCCGAAATTCCGGCGCACCATGGGCAAAAAAGATGACCGCCTGCCGCGTCTGGACATCGGTTTGGGCGTGTGGACGGAAAATGCCGCCCGGTTTTATCCCCAAAAAGCGTTGACGGCGCGCGGCAAGGCGCTGATTGACACCTTCGACGGGCAATCGCTGGTGGTATACCTTGACCCGGTTTCCGGTACACCGGCGGCATTCTTCACCGCCGCCACCGCACTTCAGTGGGATGGAAACATTCTGCGTCTGGATGACGGCGCGACGGTTGAAAACGGGCTGGTCTACGACGCCAACGGGGAACAGCAATCGCCCCCGCAACCGATGCAACTCCATTCGCGCTGGTACGGTTTTTCATACACCTTTCCCGGCTGCGATATTTTTGGCGAAGGATGATAGTTGGCAATGCGAAATATCCGTACCCCCGGTTTTATGGAGACAGCAGAAACGACCATCGCCCCGCCGGCGATTGACCTTGATTTCAGGGTGATGGACGAAGCCGAACTGGAGCATCCCTGTCGGGTCATTATCCATAATGATGATGTCACGCCCATGGATTTTGTGGTAGCCGCGCTGGCGCATTATTTCGAGGTGTCGGCCCGGAGAGCAGTTGACATTATGGTTACGGCGCACAATACCGGGCAGGCATTGGTGACGGTGCTGCCCTACGAAGAGGCGCACCGGCGGGTGTACGCGGCCCAATCGGCGGCGCGGGATTATGGCTATCCGTTGTCATTTACGCTTGAGCCGGAGTAGCTACCGCCGTTTGAACCACAGCCAAACGCCTCCGGCCAAAACGGCCATCACAATCGCCAGTGCGCCCCGCCGCCGGGGAGAAACCATCAGGATGTCGAGCCGGGTGGGGGGCGCCGGGGTGGGCGTGGGGGCTACCCGCATCGGTTGGCGTTGCTGGGGCAAGCCCTGCTCCACCAGCAGACGGGGCGGCCCGCCGATGAAACACGCGCCGCTGCTGCACTCGGCGGGGAGCAGGGTCAGGCTGTACACCCCGCGTTGGGCCACGACGGGCGCGGTGCGGCCCGTTTCATCCACCAGCGCGCCCTGCCCGGCAATGGCGTTGAGCGCGACGCGCCGGGGTTCGGGGGCGGTGTTCCACAGCACCGTGGTCGTCTTGCCGGCTTGAGAAAAAACTGCTACCTTCACATCCCCCTGCTCAAAATAATTGACATCCGTGAAGCCGGACAGATATGTGGTGACCACTTTGTAGGCATCGAAGGCGGGCCGGCGAGATTTATCGCCGCGCAGCAGGCCGAAGGGCTGCACATCTTCCGGGTGGTCGGCGCTGTTGAAGAGCTTGTACACCTGCACCCGTTCTGCGCCGGCGGCGAAGGCCATGGCGTGGGCCTGGATGATGAAGGCGCTCTGCTCGGTGAGCGAAGCCTTGAAGCGCGGTTCGCGGTGGGGCGGCTCGGCGGGGTCGCTGCTGGGCGGGGCATTGGTTTCGGCCAGCCAGATGCTTTTGTCTGCCATACCGAAGGAATCGAGTGTGGCCCGCGTCTCGCTCAAAATATCGTACACCTGTTGCGGTTTGTAATACAGGTGATAGTTCACCCCGTCGAAGTAAAAATTGTGGGCCGGAGCCTCGGGGTCGGCCACAATCAACTTCAGCAGCCGGGACAGATACTGCTCCCGGTCATATTCCTTGTCCCACCAGTAGGTTAAGCCGGCCAGATAGACCTTCGCCTCCGGGTCAACCGCCTTGACGGCAAGGTAGGCCGTCTTCAGCAACTCAAGGTAATCGGCCTCTGTGCCGTTCCACGTGCTGCCGGGGTGATTGGGGTCCCACACATCCGGCTCGTTCCAGATAATCCAGTGACGGATGCGGCCCCGGTATTGCTCGGCCAGGCGGCGAACAAAGGTCTCCCAGGATTGCATATCCGGCACATCCTTGGCCGACGGTTGACCGGGGGCGTTACCGGGATTGGTTGCGTCTCGCGCCCAGGCGGGAGTGCGCACAATCAGGCCCACCACCTCGCGCCCGGCGGTCAGGTCGGTTTCGATAAGCGGGTCCGGCACATTGGCGGGCTGCCAGTCATCGGGGCCGGCGGGCTGGATGATGTCCCAGTACAGCTTGATGCGGGTGAAGCCCGCGCCCAGTTCCGCCGCCGCGTCGAAGTCATCATACGTTTGCACCAGCCCGAAGCGGGGGTCGGGCGTGGGCGACTGGGCCTCGGCGGGGCGGGCGGGCAGCAGCAGGGCAAGAAGTGCAACAGCCAAACCGAGGAACAGGCTGTGCTTCCACCCTCCCCCTGCCCCCTCCCTCACAGGGAGGGGGTAATTTCCTCCCACTGTCAGGGGAAGGGGCAGGGAGGGGGTAAAATCTGCCGGCAGGGGAATGGTTGTGGTCGGATGATGGTTCATTGGGCGTTCAGTCCTGTATCGGCCACAAGGTATTCCGCCACGCGACGATGGGCCAGGCCGGTGGGGTGGCCGTCGCCGGCAATGCCCAGCCCCTCGGCGGGAGAGAGCTTGAAGGATTCATCGTAGTTCAGCACGGTCAGCCCGGCGGCCTGCAAATGGGGCATAATATCTTCGGCGTAGTCGCCTTCATCGGGATAAATCAGCACGTAAAATTGGCCGGCGGGGTACTGGTTGATGAAGGCGTCGCGGGCGGCGGCGATGATGCGGGCGGCAAAGGCGTAATGGCGGTCTTGCAGGACGGGCGGAATGTTGAGGTGATAATAGCGGGCGATTTCGCTTTTGCCCAGAAGTTGGTACAGGCCGGAAACCAGGGGCCGGCCCGTGCGAAAACTGCCCCGCCGCACCAGTTCATCGCTCCGGGTGAGGGCGTAACAGGGCATATCCGCGCCCCAGGTGTTGTAAACCCACATTGAGCCGAGCGCCCGTTCCACGTGGCCGTCGATGAAAACGTACACCGCCACGCCGGTCGGTTCGGGCACTTCGGCGGGCAGGGTTCCGCTTTGCAGTTTTGCCAGCATTTGCTGGGGGCCGTAGCCGCTCAGGCCGTAATTGTAGGGTTGAAAGCCCGGGGCCAGGCGACCGGTGTGATAGGGCAGGGTTTCGTTATCGTTCAGCCCTTCGCCAAAGACAAACGAGCCGCCGAAAAAGAGGATGAATTTATCGCGCCCGGCGGGGTTGTCCACCGGCGTTACCCGGCGGCTGTATTCATCGACGGTGTAGCTGACATTGTACACCAGCTCATCGTCCAGCTTTTTGATGGAGGTGTACGTTTGGCCGGGGCCGACGGTGTAGCCCAGCAGGTCATCAGGCTGGAAAAAGCCGTCGGTGTAGCTCCCCGCCCGATGTTCCACCGGCGCGGGGAGAGCGTCGGGCGGGGGCGGGCGGTGGTTCAGCCGGTAAAACACTTTTTCGGCGGCGAAGATGAGGGCGGCGGTGATGACCAGCCCGGCCAGCAAGTCAAGCAGGCGGGCGAAGGAGCCGGACAGGAGCAGGGTCAGGCCCATCGTCACTGTGGCCGCATCAAACAGCCAGATGATGACCACGCTGCGCGGGGCCAGCAGGCCGTCGCCGGAAAAGAGGGCCGTCAGCACCGGCTGATTGGCGGCCAGGCCGGCGAATATCAGCAGCAGCCCCAGCCGGCGAATAGCGCGGCGATTTTTCAACAGGTGGGTCAGGTGGGTCATCGTTTTGTCCCTGAAAAGATTGGGTCATTCTTTCCGCCGGGCGTTAATCTCCCGGCCGAAATGTTTGCAGCAAGACAAAATCGCCGCCGGTACTAAGCGAAAGCCGCGCCCCGGTTGACGGCTCGTACAGCCCGGCCACCAGCCGGTACTTGCTTTGCGGCAGGTCCGGAATCCACAGGGCGTGATGGTCAACAATCGGCTCATCGGGGCGCCAGGTTGAGGTGGGCCGCGTCCAGTGGACGGGCGCGCCGTCGGTTTGGGCCACAATGGCCCCCGTCGCGTTCAGCAGATGGACGAAAATCCGGTAATCGGCGGCGGGAGATGTTTTTGCCCGCCATGTGAAGCTGACGGCAAAGGGCGCATTGGGCTTTAATGCCGGCGAAAGCCGGACGCTTTGCAACGTGATGCCGTCGTCAAAGGCCGCGCCGACGGCCCGGACACGCCCGTCGGCGCGGGCAAAAAGCGTTACGCGCTGCGCTCCGCGCGTTTGGCTCAGGGCCTGGCCGTGGGTTTGCTGCAAATAGCGTTCAATATCGCCTTGCCAGGGCGACAGCCACCACACCGCCTCTGCCGACCCGGCCACCGCGTCCAGCCGGCCGGTCTCCAGCCGGCCCAGGCCCAAAACCGGCCCGCGCCCGGCGTATAACTCGGCGATGGCTGCGGCCTGCGTGGGCTGATTGTAAATGAGCGGCGCATCCGGCAGGCGGTTGACCGCGCGCAACGCGGCCTGCAAATCAGCCGGGGGCAGGGTGTGGGCGTATCGCAGCAGCAACACCGCCGTCAACAGGCCGGAAACGCCCACCAGCGTCAGCGGGGCCGGGATGCGGGCGCGGGCGCGTTTCCACACCAGCAAACCCCAGCCGGCAATGAAGATATTGGTTATCAGCACAATCACCATGCTCCATGCCACCCTGCCGTTTACGGCCCAGGCCACATCCAGATTTTGAATGTTGATGAGCGGCCACGTTTGCAACAGGGGCGAATAGACCGGCCTGAAAAAGGTGAGCGGGTCGAACAGGGGCAGGCCGGTTTCCAGCAGCCTGTTTTGCCACAAATCAAAATCGACGGCCAGCCCGGGAATTTGGGCGATAACGCTCAGCCCCCACACCGCCGGCAATCCCCATCGCCACAGCCGCCGCCCTTTTCCAAAAACTTTTTCCAGCACCGGGGCCAGCCATATCGCCCAAAAAGGAAGTGTGGCAACCATAAACCGCGCTCCCCAGGCAAAGCCGCCGTGCCACATAAACCATTTGCCGTACAGCAGCAGGTGGATGAGGATGACCGCCGGCGCGGCCAGCCCGGTCAGTTTGTCTTTTTTGAACAGGGGAACCGCCCCCCACAGGGCGACTACCAGAATTGGATTGTACAGCAACAGACCGCGTCCGGGGCTGATGAGTTGGCCGGCGATGCCCTGCCACCACACCGCCGAAAATGTTTCTTCGGGCAGGTAGCCGGTATCAAGCGGATTGCCGTAGCGGCTGAGGTTGAAGGTTAGCAACCCCAGGCCGATGACGGCCACCGGCGCGGTGAAGGCCAGCGCGGCGGGCAGGGCCGCTTGCAGGCGGGCGGAAAATGCGCGGGCAGGGAAGGCTTGCCACAGGCAGGCCAAAAAAAGCAGGCCGAAGACGGGCAGAAAAACGCCTTCGGCGTAGCGGGTGGCAACGGCCCAGGCCAATGCCAGACCGGCGAAAAAGGCGTAGCGGGTGTGGTGAAACCGGCGGAAAGCGAACAGGCTCATCGTGGTTGCCAGCAGCAGCGCGCCGGCCAGGGTATCGCTGAAGAAAGTTTTGGCGTAGGGCCAGGCCATTGTGCCCGTGCCGAAAATCAGGCCGCTTAACATGGCCGTCGATGCCCGGTAGCCCAGTTGCCGGCCAAAGGCGAAAATCATGGCGCCGGTCAGGGCGGTCAGCAGGCTGCCGAAAAGGAGGGTGGCGCCGGCCGGCCCGAAGCCGGGCAAAACCAGCCCCAGCCACGTCAGCGGCAAAGCCAGTAGCGGCTGGCCCAGTCCCTTTCGGGAATAGAGCAACCCATCTTGCCCAAACGCGCCCTGCTGCAAGCCCATCCACCGAATTTGCTCAATGTCCCACGCCCCGCGCCGGGCCAGGCTTTCGGCGGTGGAAAACATGGCCAGCCCGTCGCTGGAATGGAAATCGGCAGACCAGGTGAGCAGATACAGGGCCAGCAAAAAGAAAAACAGAAGCCGGGCAGGCTGAGAAATCAAGGGGGATTTTCGGTCAGTCATCGCGGTTGTCATTTGTTGAAAATATACAAATAGAGCCGTCCGCCGTCAATATCGGCTTGATGGGCCAGTTGCTGCCGGGCCAGCCACGCTCCGGCGCTCTCTTCGGCGGGGGTGGTGTGGGCCTGGTCCGCATCGAATACCCACACGGCGTTGTATTGCGCGGCGATACCGGCGAGCAGGGCCGTGGTT
>JAJRUC010000244.1 GCA_024278015.1 Chloroflexota bacterium | reverse complement strand
GAAGGGGGGACTGAGGGGGGTAGAAACGGCAAAACGGATAGCTGTGAACAAATATAAATCAGGATAATGGAGCCATAACCATGACTGCTGTATTGCCGGGCATTACCATACTGGACCTGACCCAGGCGATGGCCGGCCCGTATTGCACCATGATGTTGGGTGATATGGGCGCAGAGGTCATTAAAATTGAACGCCCCGGCCGGGGCGACCAGAGTCGGGGCTGGGGGCCGCCCTTCATCAAAGGCGAAAGCACCTACTTTTTGAGCGTTAATCGCAACAAGAAAAGCCTGACTCTGAATATTCAATCGCCCGAAGGCAAAGAAATTTTACGCAAGCTGGTGGCCCAGGCCGATGTTTTTATCTGCAATATCCCCAAACAGGCCTCCAGAGAACGGGCCGGCGTAGATGCCGAAACGTTGCGCGCGCTGAACCCGCGCCTGATTTACGTCGCCGTTACCGGCTACGGCCTGACCGGCCCCTATGCCGACCGCCCCGGCTACGACATGGTGGCCCAGGGCGAAGCCGGGCTGATGAGCCTGACCGGCGACCCAACCCCGGACGGCGAACCGTATCGCTTCCCCATTCCGCTGGCCGATATTACTACCGGCCTGTACGCCACCATCGGCATTTTGGGGGCGCTCTTTGCCCGAAACACAACGGGCCGGGGCCAGACACTTGACATCAACCTGCTGGAAAGCCAAACCGCGTGGTCAACCATTTTGGCCGGCAGCTACCTGAACGCCGGCGCGGCCCCCACCCGCCTGGGCAACGACCACCCCACCATCGTGCCGTATCAGGTTGTGCCCGCCCAGGACAAATACGTAATTATCGCCGTCGGCACCGAAAGGCTGTGGCAATTGTTTTGCCGGGCCGTCGGTCTGGAACACCTGCCGGAAGACCCTCGCTTCCGCACCAACGCAGACCGGGTTCAGCGCCGGACAGAGATGGCCGATATTCTGGAGGCGCACTTTAAAACCCAACCGGCCGATTTTTGGCTGGAAAAATTGCGCGAGGCGGGCATTCCCGGCGGCCCCATCAACCGCATCCCGGAAACAATGGAACATCCCCAACTGCGGGCGCGAAGTTTCATTGTTGAGTTGCAACACCCGCTGGCCGGGCTGGTCAAATCGCTGGGAAATCCGGTTAATTTTTCCGAGACCACGGTGGCTTATCGCACCCCGCCGCCGTTGCTGGGCGAACACACCGCCACTGTTTTAAGCCGGCTGGGTTATCCGGCTGCCGACATCGTCCGGCTGAAAGAGACCGGCGTGATTTAGGAATTCTGATGACACATACGGTTTTGATGATAGAAGATAATGCCAACAACGCCTTGCTGGTTAAGCGTATCCTCACCGCGCAGGCAATTGAGGTGTTGCACGCCTGGACGGGCGAAAGCGGCTTGCAAATGGCCGTCGAAAATCAGCCGGATTTGATTTTGCTGGATCTGGGCCTGCCGGACATCGACGGCCAAACCGTAGCCACCCTCATCAAGCGGATGCCCCCCTTGGCCGGCGTGCCCATCATTGCCGTAACGGCCTGGCCCGTAGAGACCGCGCAGGATATGGTTAAAGCCTACGGCTGCGATGCCTACATTGCCAAACCCATCAATGCCAAAGATTTTTGGGCCGTGGTGCAAACCCATTTAAAAAAATAGCAACGACCAAACAACCTTATGCCCAACCGCCCAAAAGAAGCCTCCGCCCCAAAAAACAACAAACCCGCTTCCGTGAAAATCAGCAAATCCTCTGCCGACGTTGAGGTTGTGTCGGCGGCCCGGTTCACCTACGCCCAATTGACCGGCGCCTACAACCAAACCCGGGTTGATTATCTGGTGCCTATGCCGATGAACGAGCGCAAGCTGATTGACTATGTGCATAATTACGACCTTGATATGCGGATGTCGGCGGTGGCGGTGGCCGGGTCTGAAATTTTGGGGCTGGCGATGCTGGGAGTGCGGGGGAATGAATCCTGGGTGACGCGCCTGGGAGTGGTGCCGAACGGCCGGAAACGAGGTATTGGCCGCAAACTGATGGACCGGCTCATCGAAAATTCGCGCCGGGCAAACATCAATCGCATGGCTCTGGATGTCATCAAAAACAACACCCCGGCTGAAACGCTGTTTTTGCGATGCGGTTTCCGGCGCATCCGGGAGTTTCAGGTGGTGCGCCGCCCGCCCAAACCCGTTAATGTGGTCAGGCTGGGCACTTATGCAGAAGCCGTATCGCCGCCGGATGTGCCGGCCCTGCTGGCCCGGCGCACCGATACACCCTCGTGGCTGACCGATACGCCTTCGATGCTGAATGCCGGTACGCTGCTGGGTTTGTACGCGGAATTGCCCACCGGGGGCCGGGGCTGGCTGGCCTATCAAAATACGGTCTTTCAATTGGGGCGGCTGGTTTTTGAGATTGAAGCGGGCGACCCCGCCGAAGTTGCCACCGCCTTGCTTGAACATCTGCACTGGCGGCATCCCATTCAGGATACCGTGGTAGAAAATGTGCCCCTCGGTGCCCCGTACTGGCCCGCCATGCAGGCGATGGGCTACATCGTTTCCTTCAATCGATTTGAGATGGAGTTTCTCCTGCGGCAGGTTGCGCCGGAAGCGCGACAGCCATAGAAGCGGGAATTATTTTTTTGCCGATGACCCCACTGTGGTGACGATAGTTTGCGCGGCTCCCGCCCGTTGCAACGCCTGCGTCACCTCGAAGGCCCGGTTATCCTCAACCAGGGCAATCATATTTCCCCCCCGGCCGGCCCCCGAAAGTTTGGCCCCCAGCGCCCCGGCTTCAAGGGCGGCCCGCACCAGCCTGTCCAACTCATCCGACGAAACGCCAATCTGCTGCAACAGGGCGTGGTTTTGGGCCATATAATCGGCTATGCGGGCCACCTGACCGGCCTCAATGGCCTGCCGGGCTGCCGGCGCAAGCCGGCCCATCAATTGAAACCAGCCGTCGTACCGGGGTTTGTCTGCGTCCCGGCGGCGGCGCAAATTACCCACCACTTTGCGGGTTTGGCTTTTGATGCCCGTATCGCCGATGACCAGGGTTAGCGGCCTGCCCACCGCCAGGCGCTGAAGAGGGCGGCCTTTCTGGAAAAAGACCGGTTGCCCAAAAGCGATAACCGTGTTGTCTATGCCCGACGGGGTGCCGTGGTGAATTTTTTCAACGGCGAAAACGATGTCGGCGATTTGTTGCGGGGGCAGGGCGCGCCCGACGTATTGCCCCAGGGCCTTGACCACCGCCGTAGCAATGGCCGCCCCGCTGCCCAGCCCCCGCGCAACGGGAATATCGGCGGTGACGGTTATCCGGGCATTAATTGGGAGCGTTGGAGGGCAGGCCGCCAACGTGTGGCGCACGGCGGCGGCCAGCGGATTATCTTCCGGGGCGGCAGACAGGGGGGCCGCAAAGTTAATGTCCGGCGCGGCGATGACCACGCCGGCGCCGGCGGGCAGCGGCTCAATGCGGCATGTGGCCTGTACCTCGTGTACCGGCACGGCCAGGGCCGGGTGGCCGTACACCACCGCATGTTCGCCGAACAGGATGATTTTGCCCGGTGCGGAAGCGGTTGTGACGGTCATCATTCAGCCCGCCAATTCTTGCAGCATATTCAATTGTTCGCGGTTGCCCAGGGCAATAAGACGCACGCCCGGCTCAAGGGGCATGTCAATATCGGGGTGAGGGCTGGGCGGCTGGCCGGGGGTGCGGGTTGACAGAATATTGACCCCGATTTCGGAGCGCAACCGGGCCTGTTTAAGATTGATGCCCGCCAAAAATGAGTCGGGGTGTATTTCCACTTCGGCCAGTTGAAGTTCCACTTCCGGCGAGTGCATCACCACATCCAGAAAATCGACCACGCCGGGGTTATCAACGTATTGCACCATTCTTCGCCCGCCGATGATGTAGGGCGAAATGACCTGATTGGCCCCGGCCCGGCGCAATTTGGTGGTGGCTTCATCGTGATTCACCCTGGAGATGATGATTATGTTTGCGTTGAGGGCGCGGGTGGTCAACACGGTAAAAACGTTGGCCGCATCAGAATCAAGCACCGAAATCAAACTGGCCGCCCGCAGCACGCCCGCATTCAGCAAAATTTCTTCAATTGAGGCGTCGCCGACAATACCTTGATACCCCATAGTGCGGGCGCAGGTAATACTTTCTTCAGATATATCTATCACCACAAAGGGTTTTTCATGGACGCGGAGTTCAGTGGCTACATGCTGGCCCATACGCCCGAATCCGCACACAATGACGTGGTCTTCCAGTTTTCCCAACATTCGTTTCCTCCGTGCCATCAAAAATTCTTCGCGTAATTCGCCCGATGCCAGCAGCTCGACGGCGACGCTGGTGCCGTAAGCCACAATGCCTATGCCGCCGGCAATCAGCGCCACGGTGAACATGCGCCCCTCCGTCGAAAGGGTCTTCACTTCGCCAAAGCCGACGGTGGTCAGGGTGATGACCGTCATGTAAAAGGCGTCGCCAACCCCCCAGTCCTCAATGAACATATAGCCCGTCACCCCAATCGTTATCGAAACCAGCAGCATCCCGCCGATGAAGAAAAATCGTTTACCCAAAAATGAGCGTCTGAACAGGTTTAGTCGTTCTATCACAGGTTCACCTCTGGTAGCTCTGCCCTTAACCGTGATGATATTTTGGTGGTGGTAATTTTTGACTGATGGGACAAATTGTCTTTCCCCCTCTCCCTAACCCTCTCCCCCAGAGGGAAAGGGAATTTTGCTCCCTCCCCTCCCCCAGGGGGAAAGGGAATTTTGCTCCCTCCCCTTTTTAGGGGGAGGGTTGGGGAGGGGGTTTTCGTCCATCAGTCAATTCTGGCCACTACCGACATTTTTAATTCCAAAATCAGGCCGGGCCGGGCAAAACGGGGGGCGGCGGCGCCTTGACGGCGTAAGGCCCGGCGGCAAATTTGGCCCAGTGACCTTGCTCGGCCAGAGTGCCGTATGAAAACAGCACGTGCCCCGGCGCGCCGGCCTCTCGACCAGCCTCAATCCGGCGGGCGATGTCGGCAAACTCTTCGTAATACCCGCCGATGCCGGGGTACACGTGCCGCCCTTTCGCATCGGCCATAAAATCCTGCATCAACAGCCGCCATTTGTCGAATTCGTCAGCCAGGCCGTTGTACAGCATGGGGGCGATGGCGTCCAGCACCCCGGCGGCCAGCCAGCCCTTCGAATCCTGATAATAATCCGCATATCCTTCAGTAATATCCCAGCCCCATTTATTTTGATAGCAGGGCCACACCGCCGCCGAAAGCCATGTTGCAGGCCGGACGGCTTTAACGGCCGTATTAACCCGGTGCAGCAGGTCGGTGATGCGGTCCCGTTGCCATTGATTGCGCAGCGGGGTGCGCTCAACGCCGGCCACGGCGTTGCTGCGCGGGTCCGATGAATATTCCGGCCCGGCGTAGCGCACCCGGTCAAGGTGCAGGCCGTGCAGGGCGTAGCGGCTGACAATATCCTGGGCCACAGCCACAATGTGGTCACGCACAGCATTAACGCCGGGGCCGGCCCACAAATACCGCCCCCATTCAAGGGGCATGGGGCTGTCGCCGCCGGAATATTGCCGCCAGCTTTGGCCCAGGCCGTATTGGCCGGGATGGGGGTCGCCGGCGGGTTTGTAGGTCAGCCGGTCGAAGAGGTGGGGGGGCCGGGTGGCGGGCGGTTCCAGTTGCCCGTACTGCCCGGCGGATGGGGGCAGCCAGGCGGTGTAGACATTCAAATAGGCGTGAACCTCCAGGCCGGCGGCGGCGGCTTTTTCAATTATGCGGGCCAGCGGGTCCCAGCCGGGGTCGTGGCCCAGGTTGTTGCTTTGAGAGCCGGTTAACCGGGCGGCCCACGGTTCCAGGCCGGGGGTGTAATAGGCATCGCCGGCGGCCCGCACCTGAAAGAAGATGGTGTTGAAGCCGGCCCCGGCAATGGTGTCCACCATGCGGTCGATGGTTTCCGGGCGGGCGGCCTGCTGAAAATCGGTCCAGTCGTAGCGCGTCACCCATATCGCCCGGCGCTCGGTGGTGTTGATGGTGATGGTGCGGGTCAGGGTGTTGTTTCGATGCGAAATTTCGCCATAGCGGTCCACATCATCGACAATGGCCGTAATTTTTTGCCTGCCGTACAGGGTCAGGGGTTTAATGGCCCGAATTATCTCTGTGGCGCCGGGCTGCATGGCCGGGGCCAGGCCATAGGTGGCGTAGCGGTCATTGATGAAGAAAGCCACGCCCACCACATCGGGGGTGGGCGCCGGGCCGATATTGCCCACGGTGGCCGTCAGCG
>JAJRUC010000243.1 GCA_024278015.1 Chloroflexota bacterium | reverse complement strand
TCTGTACAACTACTTGATTTTCAAGGTCATAATTCAACCTTGCCAGTTTAACCCAAATACGATAATTTGTCCAATTGGACGCCTCTGTTTGAAGGGAATCAAATGTCGAAAATTATGGTTGTGGAAGACGACCTGACCTTGCAGGAAACCATTGCCTATAATCTGGAAAACGAAGGCCATACCGTCTTCACGACCGCCGACGGCAGTCTGGCTCTGGAAACGGCCCGCGAACACGCCCCGGATTTGATTGTGCTGGACGTGATGCTGCCCGGTCTGGACGGGCTTTCGGTGTGCCGAATTTTGCGCAAAGAGACCACCGCCCCCATCATTTTGTTGACGGCCCGCTCCGGCGAAATGGATAAAATCATCGGTCTGGATGCCGGCGCCGACGACTACATCACCAAACCATTCAGCCTGGGCGAATTTCTGGCCCGGATACGGGCCGCGTTGCGCAGGCAGCAAAGAGAGCGCCCCTACCCCGTCAACCATCTGGAAGCGGCCGGTTTGCGGGTGGACATCATTGGCCGTCGGGTGCAGAAAAACGGCCGCGCGCTCTCTTTAAGCCACAAGGAATTCGACCTGCTGGTGATGTTAATGCGTAACGCCGGCGCAGTGTTATCCAGAGATTTGCTGCTGACCAAAGTGTGGGGCTACGATTATGTGGGCGGCACGCGCACCGTCGATGTTCACATCCGCTGGCTCAGGGAAAAAATAGAAACCACCCCCGCCACCCCCCGGTTTATTCAAACCATTCGGGGCATCGGCTATCGATTTGAGGAGGCGTCGTAATGCAACGGACTTCGACGGAGACGGACACATTCTGGCTGGCCCAGTTTGCGCTGGATGCCAATCCGATTGTCCACCTGGACCCAAACCAGCGTATTCTCAGGTACAATCGGGCTGCGCAAAAAACCTTCGGCAAATTGCCGGCCCGCCCCACTGTGATGGGCTGGCTCAAGGATCATCAGCTATCAGATTTTGTCGGCCAGGTGTTGCAAAATAATCTGATGCTGACCCACCAGTTTGAAGACGACGGCCGGGTGTTTCGGGTGCGGGCGGTTCCGGTGGCAGAGCAGGGCGAACCGTTGGGCTGCGTGCTGATATTCAGCGATGTCAGTGAACTGCAACGCCTGGGCCGCGCGCGCCGGGATTTGGTAGCCAATATCTCCCACGATTTACGAACCCCCATCGCCGGTATTCGCCTGGTGGCCGAAACGTTGCTTAACGGCGCCCTGAAAAAGGGCAAACTGGCGCGCGCCCTGACCCAGAAAATCATCGATGAAGTTGACGCTCTGGAGCAGGTTAATCAGGAATTGATGGATTTGAGCATGATAGAAAGCGGGCGCATGCCCGTGATGCTGGTTGACCTGTCGCTGAAAAAGCAGGTTAAAAAAGAGGTGCATCGCCTGGAAGATATGGCCCGCCGCAAAAATATCGCCTTGAAGATGGATATTCCCGCCGGCCTGCGCGTGCTGGCCGATAAAAAGATGGCGCGCCGGGTGTTGGCTAACCTGCTGCACAACGCCATTAAATTTACCGATGAAGGCCAGGTCATTGTCACGGCAATGTATCAGGCGGCAGATGACATGGTGCGGGTTTCGGTCAGCGACAGCGGTATCGGCATTGATTCCGCCGCCCAGCATCGTATTTTTGAACGATTCTTCAAAGGCGATGATGCCCGCGCCCGCCATGACAACGACGCCGACCATCGCGCCGGCAGCAGCACCGGCCTGGGGCTGGCTATCGCCAAGCATATTGTGGAAGCGCACGGCGGCAGCGTTGGCGTTGAGAGCGAGTTGGGGCGCGGCTCCACATTCTCTTTCACCCTGCCGGCGGTTGCACCGGCAATTAAAAATTCAAATCCCGCTCAATTTGACAACCTCCCCGTTTGAATTTATACTGCCTTCAATAATCTACAGTCCCAATGCGCGTTCAGGTATCCGTGCCCCGGATGGTACGGATAGTAATGGCGAAGCCGGTGAGAGTCCGGCGCTGTCCCGCAATTGTAACCCGGTATTTTGCCGGGGAGTCAAGACGCCCGCCTGAACCTGGCACTACCAGCTTTCGAGGTAAAAGGTGTGGTGCAGTCCTTTTTATGCCGCACCTTCTTGTTCCGCAAGAAGGTGTTTTTGTTGAAATTAATTTGGGTATGTTGTCCATTCCCCCTGCCGGAAGCCGGCGTGGTCTCTCGCTCGCCGCCGGACAGGCATAAAGCATCAGTAATGAGGCGCGTTTTGCGCCGGCCGAGAGATACCCTCCCCAAAAACGTAACTGTTAAAGATGAGGTTCACAAAATCATGATTTTTCATCGATTAAATTGTTCAAAGATACTATCCGCCTTTCGTCCGGTGGCGCTGGGCGTTGCCGTGCTGTTGGTAGCCCTGGACCTGTTTGTGGGGCCGCAACTTACCAACGCCGCCGGCCCGGACAGCGCCGACGTGGTGGTGAAGTTCAGCCCCGGCGATACCATCGCGCGCCGCGTTACCTTTACCGCCCCCATATCCGGTCTGGCCGCGCTGCAACTGACCGGCCTGGACGTTATCACCAGCGATTTGGGCTGGGGCATTGCCGTTTGCGCCATAAACGGGGTGGGCCGGCCCGCCGATAACTGTTTTGAAACTGTGGATGACGGCAATCCTGCCAATGACGGCTATTACTGGGGCTACATGTATTGGGATGGCGCGGCCTGGCAAAGTTACTGGGTTGGCGCGCCCGATTCGGTGGTCAACAACGGCGCGGTAGAGGGCTGGCAGTGGGGCGCCTGGGGCGATGCGCCCATCAGCCCGGCCCCGCCCATCACCGCCGCCGTCAAAGCGTTGAACTGGCTGAAAACCCGGCAACAGGCCGATGGCGGCTTCGGCGCGCCGGGCGTAACCGCCGAAGCGATGCTGGCTATCGGGGCCAACGGCTACAATACCCTCGGCTGGCAGGGGACGGCCATGCCCGGTTCCGGCCTGTTTGACTACTGGGCCGCAGATGATGTGCCCGGCGACGGCTTTCCGAGCAATGCCGCCAAATACGCGGGCGGCAGCATCGCCGCCGCCGCCAATCTGGCGCTGGCTTCGTTGAGCATGGAACAGGACCCCACCCACTTTGCCGGCCTGAATCTGGTTATCAGCATGACGCGGGCATACAGCCCGGCTACCGGCTCTTTCGGCCCCAATAACATCGACCAGGCCCGGGCCATTTTGGCCTGGCGCGCCCTGTACACCAACACCACGCCCGCGCCGCCCAAAGCGCTGCAACTGCTGGCAACCAACGTCGCCACCTCCGGCGGCTGGGCCTGGTCGCCCGGCGTGCCCGATGCCGATACCAACACCACGGCTCTGGCCCTGCAAGCCTTTGCGGCCGGCGGCTGGCATCCGGCTTCGCCCGTTATCCAAAACGGGCTGAACTTTTTGAAAGCTGCCCAAAACAGCGACGGCGGCTTCTACTCGAATATAATTTACGGCGCAGACAGCGACGTCGATTCCACAGCCTATGTGGTGCAGGCCCTGCTGGCCGTGGGCGAGGACCCCGCCGGCCCGCGCTGGACGAAGAACGGCCAAACCCCCTTCGATTATATGTTGGGTATGCAAAGCTCCGACGGCAGTTTCCCCTACAGTATGGCCGTCGCCGGCCCCAATTTACTGGCTACCGTCCAGGCCGTCCCGGCCCTGCTGGGCAAACCCTTCGCCTACCATGCCCTGCCCGCCGTAAAAGACGGCATCATTGTTGTGCCCGCTGAAGGCGGCGTGGTTCATCCCCAACCGGGCGTAACCATCACCATTGAAGGGGGCGACTTTGACCGCCCCGTCATTATTCGCTACACTGCCCTGTCCGCTTCCGGCGGTTCCGGTTCAACGGGGTCATTCGGCTCCTTCCAGCCGTCGGGTGTTTTCTATCAATTGAACGCCTATGATTACGACAATCCAAGCCAGCCCGTGGCCCTGCAACCGGGCCAAAGCTACAGCATCACCCTGTTTTACGGCGATGACGCCGGCGGCCTGTTTGAGCCGTCGCTGGTTCTGTATTATTGGGACGGCAGCCAGTGGGCGCTGGAATCTTCCGCTGTGCTTGATATTGCCGCCCAAACTATCACCGCCACGCCCAACCACTTCAGCGACTGGATCATTTTGGGCGACAAAGCCTACACGGTTTATATGCCGGTGGTGATAAAGTAGTTTTCTCCTATCCCTGACCCTCTCCCCCAAAGGGAGAGGGAAAGCTCTCTCTGCTCCGGGGGGATGAAGGAGGAGTGTATTTTTGGACGCGATTATGAATGATGCGCTTGAATTTGACACGCAGAACCATCGAAACGCGCCGCCCGTCCGGCAGATTGCGATTATGGTCTGGCTGGCCGTTATGGCGATACTGCTTGGCCCCGGGGCGCAGGCCGATGGCCCCAATCAGGTGGGGCTGGTGGTCGTTCACGACGGGCAGGTTATTACCCGGTGTATTGAGTTTACGGAAGACCGGATTAGCGGCCTGGAGGTGCTGGAAAAATCAGGCCTTGACCTGAACATCGAGGCCGGCAGCAGCCTGGGCGCCACCATCTGCCGCATCGACGGCCAGGGCTGCACCTTTCCGCAAGAAGACTGTTTTTGCCAATGCCTGACTACGCCGTGCGTGTACTGGTCTTACTGGCAGTTGAACGATGATAATAGCTGGCAATATTCCAGTATGGGCGGGGCCGGCCATTTTGCGGGCAATGGCGATGTGGAAGGCTGGGTGTGGGGCGAAGGCACGGCCAATTCAGCCGGCGCGCCGCCCGGTACCACCTTTGCACAGGCGTGCAACATTGCCCCCCCCGATACGCCCGTCCCCACGCCCACCGATGCCCCGATACCCCCCACCGCCACGCCCACCGTGCCGCCGCCCACGCCCGTACCGCTGCCGACATCGGCCCCCACCGCCACGCCCACCTTAACCCCCACCCCGCTGCCCACGCCGGAAGTGAAACAGTTTCAGGCCACTGCCGCCGCCATTGAAGCGGGCCAAAGTGTAACCCTGATGTGGGCTGTGACCAACGCCGAATCTGTCTATTTGCGTTACGATGGTCTGGAAGAGGGCGTGGTTTCGCCGGGCAGCAAAACAGTGGCCCCGACCCAAACCACAGTTTACACCCTGGTGGTCAAGGGCCGCGCCGGCGATGAAATCAGCCGCCAAATTACGGTGGTCGTCAACCCGCCCCCCGCCACCGCAGAGGCCGGCCAACCGACCCCAACCCCAACCGCCACGCCCCTGCCCCAACCGACCCTTGCCCCCACCGCCACGCCGGCGGTTGCTCAACCCACCATCGTCCCGGCCCCCACTGCTGCCCCCACTCCCACGACAATTTCTCCCCCGGCCACT
>JAJRUC010000242.1 GCA_024278015.1 Chloroflexota bacterium | reverse complement strand
TAACTTCCCCCCGCTTGAGGGGGGGACTGAGGGGGAGGTGCTAACTTCCCCCCGCTTGAGGGGGGGACTGAGGGGGGTAAAATGCCGCAACTGCGTAAGTCCTGTCAATGTAAAACGTGAAACGTATAGATGCGGATTTGCGGTTTATGTTTCACGTTTGTGACTATACCCCCCCCCTCGGTCCCCCCTCATAAGGGGGGAAGTAAAATCATCCCCCCGCTTGAGGGGGGACCGAGGGGGGCAAAACAGGCTGTTTACCGTTACTCGCGTTTTTACATGTATTTGATTGTAATGGAGGTATTGTCCAATGACCGATAAATACATCCCCCGGATAGTTGAGCCGAAATGGCAAAAAATATGGCAGGAAACCCATCTGTACCGGGCCGATGTTGACCCTGCAAAAGAAAAATATTACGCCCTGACCATGTTCCCCTATCCCTCCGGCGATTTGCACATGGGCCACTGGTACGCCATGGTCCCCTCAGATGCCCGCGCCCGGTGGATGCGTATGCAAGGCAAAAACGTCCTCTTCCCGATGGGCTTCGACGCCTTTGGCTTGCCCGCCGAAAACGCCGCCATTAAACACAACCGGCACCCCAGTATATGGACCTACGCCAATATCGACCGTATGCGCGGCCAGTTGCGCTCAATGGGCACTATGTTCGATTGGGAACGGGAAATTGCCAGTTGCAACCCCGGCTATTACAAATGGACGCAGTGGTTCTTTTTAAAGCTGTACCATCAGGGCCTGGCCTACAAAAAGGAATCGCCGGTAGATTTTTGCCCCAGGTGCAACACCACCCTGGCCCGCGAGCAGGTGTGGGGCGAAGACCGCCTGTGTGAACGGTGCGATACCCCGGTCATCAAAAAAAATCTGAACCAGTGGTTTTTTAAAATTACCGCTTACGCCGATGAATTGCTGAACTTTGACCAACTCGATTGGCCGGAACGGGTTAAAACCCTGCAACGTAACTGGATTGGCCGCAGCGAAGGGGCGGAAGTGGTCTTTAAAACCGAAAAAGGGGGCCACGAACTGCCCGTCTTCACCACCCGGCCCGATACCCTGTGGGGCGCATCCTTCATGGTGCTGGCCCCCGAACATCCGCTGGTACACAAGCTGGTCAGCGCCGAACAACACGCCGCCGTGGATGAATACATTGCCGCTGCCACCCGCCAGACAGACATCGAGCGCATGTCTACCGAAAAAGAAAAAACCGGCGTGTTCACCGGCGCGTATGCCGTTAATCCCGTCAACCAGGCCCGCATCCCCATCTGGATTGCCGATTACGTGCTGATGGGCTACGGCACAGGGGCTATTATGGCCGTGCCCTGCGGCGATGAGCGCGACTTCGCCTTTGCCAAAAAATACAACCTGCCCATTCCGGTGGTGATTGAACCGAAAGACTGGGACGGCGAACCTTTGACGGCAGCCTGGAGCGGCCCCGGCAAAATGATTAATAGCGGGCCGTTTAACGGTACGGTATCGTTGGCTAAATACGATCTGGCCGAATGGACGCCCGAGGTAGCCGCCGCATACGGCCTGCCCGCCGACATCACCGCCGAAAACGAGGGCCGGCGGGTGGTGACCCGCCGGCTGGCAGAACAGGGTATCGGCAAATTTGCCGTTACCTACCGCCTGCACGATTGGCTCATCAGCCGCCAGCGGTACTGGGGCGCCCCCATCCCCATGATAACCTGCCCAACCTGCGGCATTGTCCCCGTGCCGGTGGAAGAGTTGCCCATCACCCTGCCGGACGATGTGGAATTTTTGCCCACCGGCGAATCACCCCTGAAATTCCACGCCGGCTTTCGCCATACCACCTGCCCGCAGTGCGGCGGCCCCGCCGGGCGCGAAACCGACACGATGGACACCTTTATGTGTTCAAGCTGGTATCAGTACGCCTTTATGGATGCCCGTTGGAAGGAGAACGATACCCTGTCGCTGGACGATATGCCCTTCAACCCCGAAGAAGGGGCTTACTGGCTGCCCGTTGACCAGTACACCGGCGGAGTGGAACACGCCACCATGCACCTGCTGTACACCCGTTTCTTTACCAAAGCCATGCGCGATATGGGCATTGTGGATTTTGATGAGCCGATGGTGCGGCTGTTTAATCAGGGTATCATTCTGGCGGAAGACGGCAAACGGATGAGCAAAAGCCGGGGCAATGTGGTCAACCCCGATGAATTTGTAAAGCTGTACGGCGCAGACACTGTGCGCGGCTATCTGATGTTCGGCTATCGCTGGGACCAGGGCGGCCCCTGGAGCAGCACCGGCGTGCTGGGCATCCAACGCTTTTTAGACAAGGTGTGGGCGTTGGTCACAGAAGAACCGGCTCCCGTCGAAGGCCAACCCGGCCCGGCTGAAGTGCGCGTTTTGCGGCGCAAACAACACCAAACCATTCAGCGCGTCAGCAACGATTATCAGCAATTTGCCTTTAATACCATGGTGGCCGGTTTAATGGAATACACCAATTATTTGACTAAAACCAAAGAAACCGCCATGATAAATACGCCGGAGTGGACAGAGGCCATCGAAACGCTGGCGCTGTTGATGGCCCCCGCCTTTCCGCACATTGCCGAAGAGTTGTGGTCCAAACCGGGCCATACCGCAAGCGTCCATGTGCAGCAATGGCCCGTTTGGGATGAAGCCCTGGCCGCAGAAGACGAAACTACCATTGTGGTGCAGGTCAACGGCAAACTGCGCGAGCGGTTTGCCGCTCCGGTTAATATTGACAGCGAGGCCGCTATTACTACCGCCAAAGCCTTGCCCGCCGTGCAAAAATACACCGCAGGCAAAAGAATTGTCAAGGAAATTTACGTGCCGGGCAAACTGGTAAATATTGTGGTTAAATAGCAATAGGACTGACGCAGTTGCGGCATTTTACCCCCCTCAGTCCCTGATGAAGAAACTGCTTCGCGCCCTCAAGCGGGGGGAAGTTAGCCCCTCCCCCGATGTCGGGGGAGGGGGGAGGGGGTAGAACACCGTGGTTTACCGCAACTGCGTAAGTCCTGTAGCAATTAACCCTCTCCTGTCGCCTGCGGCGACCGCTTCGCGTTCCCCTTGCAAGGGGAGGGAAGGGGGTGGGGTTTTAAAAGGAGACTATCATGCAAAAAACCATCATCCATACTGAAAACGCCCCCGCCGCCGTGGGGCCGTATTCGCAAGCCATCCGGGCCGGACACTTTGTGTACACCGCCGGGCAAATTCCGCTGGACCCGGCCACCGGCAAAATGGTGGCCGGGGGCATTGAAGCCCAAACCCGCCGCGCCCTGCAAAACCTGCAAGCCGTGCTGGAAGCCGCCGGCGCCGGGCTTGATTCGGTGCTGAAAACCACCGTCTTTTTGCAGAACATCGGCGAGTTTGCCGCTATGAACGGGGTGTACGCCCAATTCTTTTCCGAAAACCCGCCCGCCCGCAGCGCGGTGCAGGTGGCCGCCCTGCCTCTGGGGGCGCGGGTAGAAATCGAAGCGGTGGCCTTACTGAAAAACTGATAATGTTGTACGCGACGACACTGAGCATGAAAATTAACAGACCCCCACCCGTGGCCTGCGGCGACCGCTTCGCGTCCCTCTGTCAGGGGGAAGGTAGGGAGTTATTTTTGAGGGAGTTTCTATGCGTATTTCCATTTCCCCTTCAAGTGGTTTAAGCGGCTCAATCATCGTCCCCGGCGATAAATCAATCTCG
>JAJRUC010000241.1 GCA_024278015.1 Chloroflexota bacterium | reverse complement strand
GCCCCGCCGCCGTGCAGGCCGGGCAATCGATAACCTACCGTTACATTGTGACCAATACCCGGACCCGGCCCGTCACTTTCGATGTGGTTGCTGCCCTGTCGCCACAGGCCCAACCCGTCGCTTGCTCGCCCAATTGCGATACACTGCCGGCGCAAGCCACCGTAACCTGGGCCGGGCAATTGCTGGCAGCCAACAAATCGGCTGTGTTTACGGTGGATGTCAGTTTTTCTGAGGCGTTGACCGGCACCGTGGTGGAAAACGGCCTGTCTGTTCTGAGCCAATCAACCGGCCCGCTGAACACCGGTGCGCTGACCGCCTCGGTGGTGACCGAAGCCGCCGCCGCCGAACAAAGCGTCACTTTTGCCGCCAAACGGCTCGCCTTTATGGCCGCCGGGCAATTTGTGGCCCCCACCGATGGCCTTTTGCAGGAGATTGCTTCGCCCTGGGATGAAGGCTACGCCGTGATGCTTGTCACCGGCGATACGCCGCAAGCCGTGCGCAAAGCCGCCCGCGCCTTAAGCACCCGCCCCCGCTTTCCGGGCTTTAGCGGGCAGGTGGCGGTTGTCAAGGCCAATATTCAACCTGATTTTGACCGCAATCAGCCCTTTGGACAAGAGGCCATCAGCCTGGCCCAGTTGGGATACAGCGACCAGGTGCTGAAGGGGCAATCATCGAACCGGCTGAATTATTATTTTGATATTCCCCCCGGCTGGCTGCCGGAAGACACCGCCGCTTTTGATTTATATTTTTCCCATTCGCAAATTATCGATTATGACCGCTCTCAAGTGAGCCTGTTCTTCAACCAGCGGCCCATTGCCAGCACCTTGCTGAGCGACGCTACGGCCGGCGCGGGGCATTTGACCGCTAATTTAAGCAACGCCCCGTTCAACCCGTCGGGTTACAACCGGTTGGGATTGCAAGTAGATTTGCGGTTGCCGAACAAGTGTATTTTACCCGACACAGACCAGGTGTGGTTTGTGGTAAAAGATACATCAACGCTGAAATTGCCGCATCAGGAGCAAACCGGCGATGAAACTTTCTTCAGCCTGAACCAGTTTCCGTACCCCTTCCAGGCCGACCCTCGTTTGGAAGACACGCTGCTGGTGCTGCCGGCCCAACCCACCGTTGACGAAACGCAAATGGCAATGCGCCTGGCCGCGTTGCTGGGCAGTTTGTCGCGGGGGCAGGCCACCTTTCCGCAAATCATCCTGGCCGATTCAGTAGCCGCCGTGGAAGCGGAGGCCCATCATTTGATTGTACTTGGCCGCCCCACCCGAAACCCGGTGCTGCAAGCCCTCAACGCTCAACTGCCCCAACCCTTTGTGCCCGGCACCGACGTGATAGAGCAAAAGCTCGATGAGGTCATCTTCAGATTATCGCCCGCTGCCGACCTGGGCTATGTGCAATTGCTGGCTTCTCCCTGGCATAAATCGAAAGCCATTCTGGCTATAACCGGCACCACCGATGACGCATTGCAGGAAGCCGTTGAGGCCGTTGTTTCGCGCTACTGGAATTTGAAGGGAAATTTGACCTTCATCACCCCGGATGCGATGAATTCGCTGGATACCAGACCCCTCACCCAAAGTGGAGCGGAGCAGGCGTTAAGCGAGGCCATTGCAGTGGAGATGACCCCCGTGGCCGTTGAGCAATCGGCAGACGCGCCGCCCGTCCCCACCCCGGTTAAGCCCGTCGCGCCGCCCGTTTTGGCCCAGAATGTCTCTGCCGCCCCGGCAGAGCGCCCGGCCTGGCTGATGCCTCTGGTTGGCATGACGGTGGTTATTGTAATTGCCAGCCTGTTAATTGCCTTTTGGCAAGCCGGTCGCAAAAGGTTGTAATCCCCTATGACAGAAATCAGGTCCCCCCAGGCGCAGCAATCAGCCGCCTCACAACAGACCATACTACTGGCAGCCAAGGGGGGGGGTATTACCTTCGGCGGCAAACTGATTGGCTACGCCACCCTGTTTGTCAGCGGCATTGTGCTGGCCCGCTTTCTGGGCGCAGAACAGTACGGGCTTTACAACCTGGCCGGCACAACGCTAACGCTGATGACCGGCATTGCCATGCTGGGGCTAAACACCGCCATGTTGCGCTACGTGCCCATCTATCAAAACCGGGGCCAGGCTGACCGGCTGGCCGGCACCCTGCTGATTGGCCTGAGTGTTCCCCTGGCGGTTGCCGTTTTGGTGGGGCTGGTTGTCTTCTTTTTTGCCGAACAAATTGCTGTCGGTGTCTTTCGTGAAACGGGGCTGGCTCCGGCATTACGCATAGCGGCCATCGGCATCCCCTTTCACACCTTGAGCATGAGCGCCCGGCGGGCGACGCAAGCCTTCAAAAAAATGCGCTACGGGGTTATTGCGCAGGATATTGTCATGAACCTCAGCAAGCTGGCGTTGGTGGTGGGCATCGCCCTGATGGTGGGCCTGTCTGCCGTGCAGGCAATGGCCGCCTACGTGGTTTCGATTGCGATAGCCGCCGGATTGCTGCTGTACTTTTTGAACAAGCTGACCCCGCTACGGCAAATTGTGCGCTCGACGCAACTGAATCTCAAAGAGATGTTTGTGTTTGCCTTGCCGGTTTACGCCTCAAGGCTCCTGGCTGCTTTCAGTATCAACATCCAGACCTTGCTTCTGGGCGCGTTGGATACCGCCGTAGCGGTGGGGGTTTTCACCGTGGCCTCACGGGTGAGTATGGTCGGCAGCATGTTCCGGGTTTCGATGGTGATGATGGCGATGCCCATTGTCTCGGAGTTGCACAGTGCGGGCAAGCGGGCGCAACTTGGCTATTTTTATCAAACCATGACCAAGTGGATTTTTACCTTTAACTTGCCCGTATTTCTGGTGATTGTCTTGTTTGCCAAACCCATCCTCTCCATTTTCGGACAGGATTTCGCCGGTGGAACGTGGGTGCTGATTATCCTCTCCGGCGGGGTGTTGATTAACGCCGCCACCGGCATTTGCCGGGTGATGCTGGTGATGCCCGGCTATACCTGGCTCAGCACGCTTAATTCGGTCTTCACCTTGACCCTCACCATTGCCCTGAATGTGATTCTGGTTCCCCAATTGGGGGAAGTAGGCGCGGCCATATCCGGCGCAGTGGCTATGAGCATCCTGAACATTGCGCGGGTGGTTGAGGTCTTTGGACTGCTGAAATTACAGCCGTATAACGCCACCTTTCTGAAACCCCTTGCCGCCGGATTGTTTGCTTGGGGCAGCACCTGGTTTTTGCTCACCGGAGCTTTAACGCGCATCAATATGGTGTGGGGCGCTTTGTTGGGCAGCCTGTTTTTGGGGCTTGTTTATGTGGCGGGCGTGTGGCTGCTGGGCCTTTCTGATGACGACCGCTTTGTCCTGGCGCGGTTATTCGGCCGCCTGAAAAAGCTGATGCCCGCTGCGGTTCCCTTCTTCAATAATCATCATTCGGGAGACACATTTTGATTTACGTAATACTTGGTATGCACAAATCCGGCACAACGTTATTATCGCAAATATTGCATCACTCCGGCATTAATATGGGCGAAGCAATTGACGCCAATGTTTCCTACGACCGGGGTAATCAGTACGAGCGCCAATCGACCCTGACCCTGAACATGGACATATTGCACACCAACTCAGATAATATCATCGATTTGCCCGCCCCCGAAGCCCTGACCTTGACCGCTGCTCAACGCGTCCGTATGCAAGAAATTATCGCCCGGAACAACAGCCGGTATGAAGACTGGGGCTTTAAAGACCCGCGCACCAGCCTGACCTTTCCGCTGTGGGCCGCCGAACTGCCGGCGCACAAGCTCATCGTCATCTATCGTGAACCGGCAGAAATCTGGCCCCGCTTTCGGTACAATGGCCTGCGCCTTTTTTACACCAATCCCTGGCGCGCCTGGAAGTTCATCAACCGCTGGTGCGAACATAACATGAACATTTTATCGTATTTGCGGCGCGCCAAAATAGATTATCTGGTTTTGAATTATCAAAAATTGATGACTACGGATACTGGTTTTAAGCGACTGGAAGCGTTTACAGGCAGAAAACTGGTTGACAGGCGGCGTAAAGATTTGTACCGAACGCACGCCGACAATAGTTGGCTGCTGAAGATAGTTTCGGCTTGTATTGCGCGGCGGTCTCAATACCATCCTGATAAAATCGAGGCCGAACTTTACGCTTTGGCAGAGGGGGGCGGCCTGTGATTATCAGCCATCGCTATAAATATCTGTTCATCGAATTGCCCCACACGGCCTCTACCGCCATTAGCCGGGAACTGCGCGAGTTGTACGACGGCGAGGCGATTTTGCGCAAACATAGCCGCTATCATGACTTTTTGAAGATTGCCGGCCCCGCCGAGAAACGCTACTTCACTTTCTCCGGTATCAGAAACCCGCTGGATATTATTGTGACGGGCTATTTGAAATACAAACATAACGCCGGTAATTTTTACACCAACCCCAAACACTGGCAGCGGAACGGCGGCTTTGTGAGCGATATTGCCTTGCAGACATATCAGGTCATTCAAAAGACCAATATGTCGTTTGAAGAATATTTCGAACGGGTTTATCATTACCCCTACAATGACTGGAGCAACCTGGCCCATAACTCCTTCGATGCCATTATCCGGTATGAGAATTTGCAGCAGGATTTTTTTGCTGTGCTGGAAAAGCTGGGTATAGAGCCGGCCCGGCCGTTGCCGGTGGTGAACGCCACCACCAGCAAATCGAAAGATTTTTGGCAATATTACACCCCGACCATGCGTGAACATGCCAAATTTGTGGGCGGTCCCTTCTGCGAAAGATGGGGCTACGCTTTTCCGGCAGAGTGGGCAGCGGTTACTGTTCCGTGGCGGGCGCGCGCGACATTTTTTTTGTGGGGCCTGGTCAGAAAATTCCGGTGGCGATACCTTGCCTGAACGCGGCGTTATGAATGTTTGAGAGACTGTTTATGAACCGATTACTTCCCAAAACAACATGGGCCAATTTTTGGCAAACCGCCTTCTGGCCGGGTATTGTTCCGTTGGCGCTGGGTATTATACTGGCGGGAGCCATTGCCTGGCTGTTGTTCGCCGGTATGTGGTTTGTGGCTGTGGCCCTGGCCCTGGCTATTCCCATGAGCATTTTGTTGCAACGCTACCCATTGATAGCCGTGTTCATCTGGCTGATGGTATTGCCTCTGTTTCCGCCCATCTCCAGTAATCGTTACCTGTATTGGGGCATTCATTACATGCTGATGCCGATGGCCCTGGGGTTGAATATCCTGATGCGCATGTTACGGCTCAAGGAATACAAACCGGTTAAGCTGGAACTGATTGACCTGGTTCCGATTATCTATGTGCTGGTGAGCGTTTTTTCTGTACTCTTTAACGGCGATTTGCAAGGCTACCGGCAAGACCTGATACTGGCGGTTTACAACCGGGCCTTTGTGGGCTTTGTGGCCTACTGGTTAATTCGTTTCCTGGCTCCCAAAGACAAAGATATAACCCGCTTGCTGCCCCTGATGGTCATTTTATTAATCATAGAAAGCGTGGTCGGTTTGTTGTCGTGGTTTACGCCGGAAGTACTGCCCGCCATGTGGCGCAGCAACAGACTTTTGGGCGCTCGGGTAACGGGTACCTTCGGTGAGCCGGGGGCCTACACCACTACCTTGATGTTCACCATGATTATCATTTTGCAGTACGCTATGACCAAAGCAAACGGGCTTGTCCGGGTATTGTTGCTGCTGCTGTTTGCCTTCGGCTCGTTTTTGATATTCTTCTCCTTTTCCAGAGGCAGTTGGCTGGCTTTGCTTGTGGTTTTGGGGGTGATGTTGTTCCTTTACCCCAAACCCATTCTGACAATGATAGCCATTGCCGCGCCGGTGCTGGTTATTTTGAGTACTACCTTGCTGGCCGATGAGTTTGCCTGGGCCATGCAGCGCCTGGAAACCGAGCAAACCGCCGAAAGCCGGGTGGTGCTGGCCAACGCCGGCCTGCGTATGTGGCGGGCCAAACTCGTCTTCGGCTGGGGATATGGCTCGTATGATTTGTACGACTGGCGCTTTATGGAAACCGTGGAAAACATCAGCCCTTCAAGATGGGATATTGAGAAAGGGACCTCGCACAACACCTACCTGACCATTCTGGCCGAAACGGGCCTTGCCGGCTTAATCTTGTATGCCCTGCCCATGTTGTGGTGGCTGGTGCGGTCTGTCCGGCAATACCGCTATCTGTCGGACGATGGATTTTTGAACAGGAAAATGCTGGTACTATTGTGGAGCTATATCCTGTTTTATGCCATTGTCACCCAGTTTATCGATATGAGATTCTTTTGGTACTCGCTGGGGCTGGTTTGGCTGGCGTTAGGTCTGGTCGCTTACATTGTGCAAACCAGGTTGCAACCGCAAGACCAGCCTCAACTCCTTTAAACAGCGAAGCATCATGACAAAATCGGAAAAACCGTATCATATTTTACATATTATTCTAAATCTGGAACTGGCCGGCGCGCAAGAAGTAGTGCGCACTCTGGCCGAGTACCAACAGCGGCAAGGCTGTTCGGTGCTGGTTTGCTCATTTAACGATGGCCCCATGCGGCCCAGAATTGAGGCCCTGGGCATTAAGGTGGTCATTTTGCGCCGGCCCCGGGCCGGCGTGGTGTTGCTGCCCCTGTTCTTGCTTGAGCTGGCCCGCATCCATAGAGACCTGGCCCGGCTGGTGAAAGACCGCCAGATTGATGTGGTGCAAACCCACCTGCTGGAGGTGCTTGATTTTGTGGCCCTGAGCCTGCGGGGCCGGACAGCGGTTAAAGCCGTGTTCTGGACCATCCACAATGTTGATTTTTTACCCACCTGGCAACATCTTTTGCTCAAGGCCAAGCGGGTTGTCTATGGCCGGTTGTATCGCCGTCTGGGTGAGCGGGTCGATGGCTTTATTGCCGTTTCGTCTGAAGTGCAAGAGGCAATTGTAGCCCAAATTGGCCCCTTGCAACACAAAATTTTTACCGTTCCCAACGGCGTTAATCTGCAACGATACGCTATACCTGGCGATAAAGCGACTCTCTGCCGGGATTTGAATTTGCCCGCAGATAGTGCGCTGGCCCTGGTGGTGGGCCGCTTAACCGGGCAAAAGGGCCACACCTTTTTGATTGAGGCCCTGAAAAGCCTGATACCCGCCCGGCAAAACTTGCACGCGCTGCTGGTGGGCAAAGGCGAGTTGCGCTCCGCACTGGAAGCCCAGGTGCGGCAGGCCAACCTGGGCGAGCATGTTCACTTTTTGGGTCAAAGAGACGATATTCCGGCCTTGCTGGCCGCCGCCGATATGTTCATTTTGCCGTCGCTGTGGGAAGGGCTGTCCGTGGCCCTGCTGGAAGCGATGGCCGCCGCCAAACCGGTTATTGCCACAGCGGTTTCCGGTACCAGGCAGGTTATGGTTCAGCGTCAAACCGGGTTGATTGTGCCGCCCGGCAACAGCAGCGCCCTGGCCGAAGCTGTTGACCAATTACTGGCTGAACCGGAGCGGGCCGTAGCGATGGGCCAGGCCGCCCGGCAATACGTTTCGGCCAACTACAGCGCCGAACAACAGGCCGCCCGGCATATCGCCCTTTATGCCGATGTCGTTGCCGGGAAAAATCGATGATGTAATTTGTATTATAATTGTAGGAAGAGGGAAAATTCTGCAAGGTTTCAACGATAAAATTTTTGAAAAAACGCCAAGTCACTTATCTGTTGCAGTAGATAATCGTATTTATGTAAAATAGCATCTTGAGTAGATGTGACCGCAACGAATATTTATCGAATGGTGTTTCCTGTGTCGCATCCTGAGTAGGCTTGAGCGAAGCGAAAGTCGTATCGAAGGGTGCAATGTAACTTAAACCTTTGTTTCTCCGCACCCTTCGGATACGCCCCTCATTAATATTCGGGGCTACTCAGGAGGCTATTATCAATTGTGCTGAACAGTTACAAAAAATGAAATTTAGCCACGAATTTGCACTTAGTGTCTATCCGTAAAATACTTGTGGCACTCATTGTCAAACAACAAGCCGATGAAGTTGTAATTGCTCCCCCCTTAATCCCTGATGAAGAAACCGCTTCGCGCCCTCTGTG
>JAJRUC010000240.1 GCA_024278015.1 Chloroflexota bacterium | reverse complement strand
CCATCTTCGGCCTGTTTATGCCCACCCGCTGCCCCAACGTGCCCGGCGAGGTCCTGAATCCGCGCCATACCTGGGCCGATAAAGCCGCCTACGATGCCCAGGCCCGTAAACTGGCTCAAATGTTTGTGGATAATTTGCAGCAATTTGGGGATGATGTTTCTGACCAGGTTAAAAAGGTGGCGCCGAAGGCGTAAAAATCTGAGTTCGATAATGCAGATTGGTTGAATAGCTCCCCCCTTAATCCCCCCGCTTGCAGGGGGAGATATGCCCTCTTCCGCTTGCGGGGCAGGGTAGGGAGGGGGTCAAAAAACGCAAAAAACAGAATCGGTCGCAAGGGGCGCAAGGGCGGCCCGCAACGAGCCGCCCGGCTTGCCAAACTTGTTGCCTGTCGGCCTGCTGTGCTACAATGCCGGGCCGAATTAAATGATTGAGGTAGAAGGTGAATGAAAGACCGCAGTTACAAATATTATGATTTCGTGTCGGCCACGTTTGTGGCCGTGTTGCTGATTAGCAATATCGCCTCGGCGGCAAAAATTGTCGATTGGGGCATTAGCGTGTTGGGCCTGCCCCTGGCCTTCGATGCCGGTACGCTGTTGTTTCCCGTCAGCTATATTTTTGGCGATGTCCTGACCGAAGTTTACGGTTACAAACGCTCGCGGCGCATTATCTGGGCCGGGTTCGGCGCGGCGCTGCTTATGGCCGGCACATTTTGGCTGGTTGGCCTGATGCCCGGCGAAGCGATGTGGCAGGAGTACGCCGGTCAGAAGGCGTACAACGCCATTTTGGGCGGCGTGGCTTCCGGCGGCATTATCATTGCCAGCCTGAGCGCCTATTTTGCCGGCGAGTTTTCCAATTCCGTCACCCTGGCCCGGCTGAAGGTTGCTACTGAAGGCCGCTTTCTGTGGCTGCGCACCATCGGCAGCACCCTGATTGGCGAGGGGGTGGATACCGTCATCTTTGTGCTGGTTGCCACCCTGTTCGGCGTATTCCCCCCGGCCATTGCCCTGAGCCTGATTGCGGCCAACTACATCTTCAAAGTAACCATCGAAGTGCTGTTTACGCCCATCACCTACGCCATTATCGGCTTTTTAAAATCGGCGGAGCAGGAAGACTATTATGACCGCGACACCAACTTTAACCCCTTCAGCCTGACCACGTAGCCGGGCCAATCGGCTAAAAAGGACGATGAAATCTTATGAACGATGACCAATTCGAATGGCCGGACGACAGCGACGATGAAGCCGAAAACCTGGCCGACGGCTTGCTGTTTGACGAAGCCCTGCCGCCCGACCATCGCAGCGGATTTGTGGCCGTGGTGGGGCGGCCCAATGTGGGCAAAAGCACCCTGATGAACCATTATCTGGGCCAAAAAATTGCCATCGTCAGCCCCAAACCGCAAACCACGCGCAACCGGCTGCTGGGCATTTTAACCCGGCCCGATGCGCAACTGATTTTTGTCGATACGCCCGGTATTCACAATCCCCATCACAAACTGGGGGAATACCTGGTTGACGAAGCGGCCCGGGCCATACCCGACGCCGATGTGATTGTGTGGCTGGTTGATGGTTCGACGCCGCCCACCGCCGAAGACAGGCTGGCGCTTGAAGCCATTACCGCCCGTCGCCCCGCCGAAGCGCCGGTGTTGCCGGTGGTGAACAAGGTGGACCTGCTGCCGGCGGCGGCGGTGGCAGGGCGCGTTGCGGAATTTGAGGCCCTGCTTCAGTCCGCGCCGGCGATGCCCCTGTCTGCCGTCACCGGCTACCACTGCCCGGACTTGCTGGCGGCTATCATCAACCGGCTGCCGCCCGGCCCGCGCTACTTTCCAAAGGACCAAATTACTGACCAGCAAACCCGCTTTATCGCGGCTGAAATGGTGCGCGAGGCGGCCCTGAAAACGCTGCGGCAGGAAGTGCCGCACGCCATTGCCGTGCTGGTAGATGAATTTACCCGGCGTTCAGAGGAGTTGGTGTATATTTCGGCCTCGTTGATGGTTGAACGTGATTCGCAAAAGGGCATTGTCATCGGCAAAAAAGGCCGGTCGCTAAAACGGATTGGGCAACTGGCCCGCCCGCAAATTGAAAAACTGGTGCAGGCCAAAGTGTTTTTGGAGTTGCGGGTAAAGGTGCTGCCCAAATGGCGCAAGAAGAAGCAGGAGTTGCGGCGGCTGGGCTATTCGACAGATTAATGCGCTTGACAAACGGCAATTTTATGTTATGCTATGATTGGGTTGCGGCATGTATTATGTAATGTATCGAGGCGCATTTTCTGTCTCGGATGCGACAACAGCGCGGAGTAAAAAGAAATGACTCGAAGCAAACAATCGCGGGGAGACTGTGTTTTTTGTGGTCGAGAGATGACAAAAGGGGGATTGAGCCGGCATCTGAAAACTTGCCCGCAGCGTCAAGAGGCCATCAGCAAGGCGCAAGCCGGTAAAAAACAACGCCTTTATCATTTGCAAATCCAGGATGCGTGGTCATCAGCTTTCTGGCTGCATGTGGAGATGAACGGCAACGCTGCCTTAAGTGATCTGGATTATTATTTGCGGGAAATTTGGCTGGAGTGTTGCGGGCATTTCAGTCAATTTTCGGTGGGGGGCTGGAGCGGTGACGAAATTCCGATGAGCCGCAAGATTGACCATCTGTTTGAGCCTGGGGTGGAATTAACCCACATTTATGATTTCGGGACATCATCGGAAACATTAGTCAAAGCGGTAGACGTTAGAGAAGGCCGCCCATTAACCAGGTATCCGGTTTATTTGATGGCGCGAAACAAAATGCCTGAGGCTGCCTGCGCAGAGTGTGGAAAGCCGGCGGGCTGGTTGTGTGTGGAATGTTTAATTGAAGAGGGAGAGTGGACAACATTGTGCGAAAAGCACGCAGAAGAACATCCCCACGATGATTATGGGGAGCCAATTCCGTTGGTCAACTCGCCTCGTCTGGGAATGTGCGGGTATGAGGGGCCGGCGGACCCGCCTTATTGAGGGCGGCGGTCTTTAGCCGGCGCAGCAACGGACGTTATGGTCAGGCAAAAGGAGTGGGATAATGACCGGAATTAACAGGAAACAGCTTTTGGTTTTAGCCGTTTTGCTTTACTTTGTGGTGACGGTCTTCGGGTGTTTTCTTTTGGTGGCGGCGGAAAAAATCGTCCCGTTTTAGGCAAAAAACAGCCCGGAACACGTTACTGGTGTTCCGGGTTGATAAAATTGATGAAGGCGGTCGGCGCGCGCCGGGCCGTCTTTTTTATTTGGGGCGTAACACCAGGTTGCTGCCGCCTGCCGCCTGCCGCCCGAAGTTCATTGGCAGGTATTCAACAGCCTGATGGCGGGCAATCAAATCATCGTAATGCGGGCTGAGGACGTTGCCCGATTGGCCGGTGGTGTGCATAAAGAGGCTGCCGGCAAAGTCGCTCATATCGATAATTTCCCGATAGCTGGGTACGTGAAATTGCAGATAGGGTTTGCTGTAGTCTACCGGGGCCACGTTGACCGTGTATTTATCGCCGCCGTTGGGGATTTCCCGGTGGAAGAAGCGTTTCAGGGCGGGTACTTTGCTGAACGGGTTGTGGGGGTACTGGGTGCGATGTATTTGGCCCCATTCCCATTTGCTCATATTTTTGCCCATGCGTTCTTGCAGGTCGTCCAGGGCGCGGCCCAACGCCTGTTGGGCAATATCGGCGCAGGTTTCGACGGGGGCGCTGAGGTAATTATCGCACCAGACGGTGTCCGGGTCGGTCAGGATATTGTTCAAAAAAGTGGCGTGGTGGCGACTGGCGAATTCATCGTACAGGTCGCCGTGTAAATCGTCTTCAAGAATAATCTGGCCCAGGTGCATCAGCCAGGCCTGATAGATGCTGGTGGCGATGCTGGTGGTGGGGGTGGTGCCGTCCCAGTCCTGCAAATAAGACAGGGCTTCGGCTTGCCGCTCATTCGCCGGTTCAACTTTCAGCAGCAGGGGCAGCAATTCCCTGGCCTGGGCGCTGCGCTGGTCGGCTTGCATGGCGGCCACATCGTCCACCGAAATTTTTTCGCCGTTGCTGCTCATGTCCTCTATCATTTCCACAATGCGTTGGGCGCGATAAGGGGGCGTCCACTCGTTGGTGATAAAGTAGGGATACGATTTTGGCACCACCCGATTGTTGGCGGTGGCAATGAAACCGGCTTCCGGGTTAAAGGCCTGGGGCAGGTCTTCAAATGGAATCCAGCCCTCCCATTCGTAATCGTCGGTCCAGCCGGGTACGGGCAACATGCCATTGCCTTTGGCCCGGATGGGGATGTGGCCGGGGCCAAAATAGCCGATGTTCCCGTCCCGGTCGGCAAAGACAAAATTTTGGCTGGGGGCTATGTAAAATTGCATGGCGGCCACAAATTCATCCCAGTTTGTGGCGTAATTGATGTTGAGGAAAGCGTCCATAGTGGTGTCCGCATCGTCCAGGGCTGTCCAGCGCATAGCTGCCGGCATGGCCGCGCTGCCGCTGACATCGCTGATGAGGGGGCCGTGGCGGGTGCTGCGGGCGGCCCACAAAATCGGTTTGTCTTCGCCTTTCACCACAATCGGCTCTTCAACAATGGTCATATCGGCCCATTCGCCGTTGACTTCGTATTGATTGAGGTTTTTGGGATTGATGCGTTCAAGGTACAAATCCTGCACATCCGGCCCCAAATTGGTTACGCCCCAGGCAATATCTTCATTATGGCCGATGACCACGGCGGGCAGGCCGGGGAAGGTGGCCCCTACGGCGTGAACTTTATCGCCCTGAATTTCGGCCAGATACCAGATGGAGGGGATACGCGCCCCCAGGTGGGGGTCGTTGGCTACGATGGGCAGGCCGCTTTCGGTGCGGCTGCCGCCGATAACCCAGTTGTTGCTGCCGATGTCCAGCCCGCGCAGGTTGAGGCCGGTTTGCATAAAGGTGTCAATTGCCAGCAGGCTGTCGGCGGTTTGGGGGCTGAGTTGCGCGGCGGCCAGAATGGTGGTTCCGTCCCGGGGATAGGCGGGCATCAGTTGGGCGGCGCGTTCTGCGCCCACGGCCTGAATGAGCCGGGCGCGGAGCAATTCGGTATCGTAATTGCCGCCCAAATCCCAGGCAATTAATTTTTGCCACGCCAGCGAATCGTACACCGTCCACGGTTCCGGTTTATCGCCCAGAATGGTAAATTCCAGGGGCAGGGTGTGGCCTTCATCCAGCCAGGCGTTGATGCCGTCGGCGTAGGCTTGCAGCGTGGCCTGGCTTTGGGGGCTGAGGGCCGGCCATGCCGCTTCTGCCGCCCGATACATGCCCAGGGTGCGCAAAAACTTGTCGGTATCAAGCGTGGCCTCGCCCAAAACCTCGCTTAACCGCCCGGCCCCAACCCGCCGTTGAAACTCAAGCTGCCACATCCTGTCCTGAGCGTGAACGTACCCCAGGGCAAAATAGGCGTCGTGGTCTGTGGCGGCAAAGATGTGGGGCACGCCGTCGGCGTCGCGCACAACTTCTACCTGCCCGTCCAGCCCGGCCAGTTTGGTTGTGCCTTCGATTTTGGGCAAACTGCTGCGCAAATACACAAAGCCCCCAATGGCAATGAGTAAAACCAACAAGACGGCAATTATGGCAATATTGCGAATGAGGCGCATATCCGGACTCCTGATAAAATATTTCGGATTTTTGATTGGAACCGTGCAAGCGTAGCACAATCCACGGAGAATGTCAAGCGATTTGGCGATGCTTGCCGCCTTTGTTATAATAGCGGGCGGCTTTGTTCAAAAAGCCGACGGACGCAAAAGCAGCAAGCGTCCTTTTGGGAAGGAGTAACCTGATTT
>JAJRUC010000239.1 GCA_024278015.1 Chloroflexota bacterium | reverse complement strand
GTAAATCACGGTGTTTTACCCCCTCCCCGCTTCGCGTCCCCCGCTGTCGGGGGAGGAGCTAATTCCCCCCGCTTGAGGGCGCGAAGCGGTTTCTTCATCAGGGACTGAGGGGGGTAAAATGTTGCAACTGCGTAAGTCCTACTCATACTGAATGTCCGGACGCAGGCAAGCCACGCCGGAAACGTGACCTCAAATATCAATTGACATAAATTAAAGCTGTGTGGTATACTTAAAGTGATATTGTGGATTGTAGTTATGACAGCCGGTGAGGAGCGTCGCCAATGAAGGAGAAAATGAAGAAAATTGCCAAAAAACGTATTTGGCTGATTGTGGGAGCCATTGCGCTGGTGTTATTCATTGTTGGGTTGCTGACGATGCTGGTCGTTCAATCCGGTATGCTGAACCGGGCCGGCAATGTGAAAATTGGTCTGGGGCCAGGCGAAGCCACCGTGGCCGCGCCGGCCGGCTCGACAACCGCGCCCGCCCAAACCGGCGCAACGCCCACCGCCACCAAAGTGGTGAAAAAATCCACGGCCACCAATACGCCCCAACCCAAACCAACCGCCACCCCCACCAAACAAAAAGCCACCGCCACCCGCACGCCCAAATCAACCGCCACCCCCACCCCGGCAAAGCCGGAGGTGGTGAACGTCATTCGCAATGGCGGCTTTGAGTGGGGCTTTACCGATGACGGCGTGGCCTTTCAGTGGAAACGCTTCACCAACGAAGGCGCAAAGTACATCTTCGCCGCCGAAGGCTGGCCGCCGGCTATTCGCAACGGCGAAACGGCCCAGCGCATTACGGTGTACGAAGCGCACCAGCCCGACCGCTACGCCGGCATTTACCAAACCGCGCCCGTTGTCCCCGGCGAAAGCTACCGGCTGACGCTGCACGGACAAATTCGTAGCCGGGCGGGTGATATTGCCGTTAGCCGGTACGGGTATCGTATGCAATACGCCATCGATTGGCGGGGCGGCACAGACTGGCAGGCCATTCCCGCCGATGAATGGGTGGAGTTGCCGTGGGATGAGCAATTGCTGGATGGCGCCGATGTTCAGTTTGAAGATTACAGCCTCAACATAACGCCGCCCAACAGCGCAATAACCCTGTTTGTGCGGGTCTGGAACAAATGGCCCGACCCGGCAGAGGCTCAGTACACGCTCGATACGGTCAGCATGGTGGGGCCAAAACCATCGGATGAGTTATTTGACCAGCCCCTGCCCGCCACCGGCGGCTCAACCGCCGCGCCCCTCACTACCGACCCCCGCTTCTGGGGCAGTCTGCTCTTCCTGCTCTTCCTGCTGGGCGGAGCCGTATGGCGCTTCCGCCGCAGGCCGCAGATACTATAAAATAAAATCGGCCCAAACCAGCAACAGCCGCACCTGTAAAAAGGTACGGCTGTTGCTTTTTCGGAACGCAACATGTTTTCTTATGGCTCAGGCCTTTCTTCAACGTTCCGGCACTGCCTGTCGGGTCGTAATCCTCATCCAACTACATTAATTATTCTAATTTCCTTAAATTAAATCGTCATAAAAGAGAAATTAAAATTACTGTCGGGCCAGCGCCTCCTTCAAGGCGGCCAGCAACAAGGTCACGTTTTCCCGGCGGCTGTTAAAGCCCATCAAGCCGATGCGCCACACCTTGCCCCCAAGTTGGCCCAAACCGGCGGCAATTTCGATGTTGTAATTTTCGCGCAGGAATACGGCCACGGCCTTGCCGTCAATACCGGCGGGGATGACGGCAGTGGTCAGGCTGGGTAGCCGATATTCGCGCGGCACGTGGCAGCCGATGCCCAGTTCGGCCAGACCAGCCCACAGCAGTTCGGCGTTTTCCTGATGCCGCCGCCAGCGCGCCTCAAGGCCTTCTTCCGCCACCAGCCGCAGCGCCTCCCGAAAAGCGTAGTTCATATTGATGGGCGCGGTGTGGTGGTAGGTTCGCTCACTGCCCCAATATTTGCCGACCATGCTCATATCCAGATACCAGTTGGGGACTTTGGTTTCGCGCCGGTTCAGTTTGTTAACGGCGCGGGGGCCAAGCGTCAACGGCGAAATACCCGGCGGGCAGCTTAAACATTTTTGGCTGCCGCTGTAGGCCACATCCACGCCCCAGGCATCCAAAAACAGGGGCACGCCGCCCAGGCTGGTTACGCTGTCAATCAGCAGCAGCGTCCCGGCTTCGCGGCAAAGTTCGGCCACGCCCTCCAGGGGCTGCCGCGCCCCGGTCGATGTTTCGGCATGCACCAGGGCCAGCACCGCCGGACGGTGTTCGGCCAGAGCGGCCCGCAATTCATCCGGCGAGAAAACCTCACCCCAGGCTTTTTCCAGCCGGCGAACATCGGCCCCGTACCGCCCGGCCATATCGCACAGTCGCTCGCCAAAATAGCCGTTTACGCCTGTCACCACCACGTCGCCCGGTTCGATGGTGTTAGCCAGACTCGCCTCCATCGCCGCGCTGCCGGTACCGCTCACCGGCACGGTCAATTGATTATCGGTTTGCCAGGCGTAACGCAGCAGGGTTTGGGTTTCGTTCATCAAATTGATGAAGGCCGGGTCAAGATGCCCCACCTGACGCATACCCAGCGCTTGCAGCACGCGCGGATGGGCATTCGAGGGGCCGGGACCGAGCAAGATTCTGGGGGGAACATCGAGTTGGGGGGCATTCAGGCGATTCGTATTGACCACCGGCGGCCATTGGTTTTGAGACATGGTTTTTTCCTTTCCGTCAGTAAATTGAAGATACCCCTATTATAATTCAGGCCGGGCAATTGACAAACCGTTAAGCTTCAGCAGCCGTGCGAAGATATTCGGGTGCATTTCAGTTTTGGGGCATATCTTTAACCCGGTACCAAATTTCTTAATGCAAAAACAAACGAGATGTTCGTGTGTCCGTAGGGGCGGCTCGCGAGCCGCCCCTACACCACATCCCCTACACCACATCCCCTGCACGGACTTGCCCCCAAACTGAAACACGCCTCCGGCGAAATTCTTATTTGACTCCGGCGGCGAAATACGTTATACTGGCAATTGTAAGTTCATTTAACT
>JAJRUC010000238.1 GCA_024278015.1 Chloroflexota bacterium | reverse complement strand
TGGTACACCGATGCGGCGCCGGTAGAAGTACGGCTAAAATTTCACCGTAATGTCGCCGGACGTGTAAAGGAAACGCAGTGGCACCGTAGCGAAGATTTAACCGAACTGCCCGATGGTTCCATGCTATGGCAGGCCGAAATTGCCGAGCCGAAAGAAATGTTAAACTGGATTCGCGGTTGGGGGGCCGATGTGGAAGTCATTGGGCCGGAGGGGCTGCGGGAGGAATTGATGATGCACGCCCAAAAATTATGTAAAACCTACAATCTCGCCGCCGGTCCCACAGATACTGATTCGCGGTTATTGCAATTGTGGGGCAAAACCACCGCCGACCCGGACATTTTTCATCCGGCCCTGTATCATCTGTTCGATGTGGCGCACATTGCCCAACAACTCCTCAGCCCACGCGCCTCTGTTCGGTGGCGGCAAGCCCTTGCCAATGCCCTCAACGCCGATATCGCCACCCTGCACGAATGGTTGCCCTTCCTGATTGCCCTGCACGACATTGGCAAACTATCCATCCCGTTTCAGATTATGAATGATAAACAGTGGATGCGTTTGAAAGCAGAAGGATTTGACTTTGGAAAAACAAGGTTGATAGACGGCAAAAAACTGCATCATACCATTGTGGGGCGGATTATTTTAGATGAAGAGATTCCCCTTAAATTATCCGGTAATCTCGCGACCGCATTCAAGGAAATGGTCAGCGGTCATCACGGCGTTTTTCAACGTGATGAAGGCGACCAGCGCAGAGCCTTCCACGCGATAAAAGAACCCGCCGAGTGGTCACAACTGCGTCAACACGCGATGCAAATTTTGCAAAGTTACTTACTGCAACACCTGCCCGACCCGTTGCCCAATCCGGTCAATCAATCGGCGGCGATGATGGCCCTCAACGGCTTTTGCATTTTGTGCGACTGGCTGGGGTCGGATGAAAAATATTTCACCCCGTCGCCACTCAGCCCGTTGACCGAATACCTGCCCCGCAGCCGCCAACGAGCATACAAGCGCGTGTGTGACGCCGGATTTTTTCAACCCGCAAGCAGCGATGCGCCGGTGCAATTTGCAGAGCTTTTCGGTTTTGACCCGCGTCCGTTGCAAACGGCGATTGATGATATTCCCGATGGGTTGCTCAAAACACCCACGCTCACCATCATCGAAGCGCCCACCGGCGAAGGCAAAACCGAAGCCGCCCTGATGCTGGCGCGGCGCATCGGGGCGCTGCGCGGTACAGATGAAATGTACATCGCCCTGCCCACCACCGCCACCAGTAACGCCATGTTCGACCGGATTCAGGAACATCTGCAAAAAAGGCTTCATCTGTCTCCCGATTTGGTGCGTTTGGTACACGGACAAGATTTTTTGAAAGAAGATGACTTGCAAATGAAGCCGATGGACAGTGTCGAATTGGATGGACAAACTGAAGCGCCGGCACTGGCATGGTTCACGCCCAAAAAGAAAGCGCTGCTGGCGCCATTCGGGGTGGGAACCGTAGACCAGGCCGAATTGTCCACCTTGAATGTGCGCCACAACGCCCTGCGGATGATTGGGCTGGCGGGCAAAACTGTTATCCTCGATGAAGTTCACGCCTACGACACCTATATGACCACCATCATCAAACGCATGCTCACCTGGTTGTCGGCGCTGGGCAGTTCGGTCATTCTTCTGTCCGCCACCCTGCCGACGGCTCGCCGCAAAGAATTGGCGCAAGCCTTCGCCGGCACGGATTTGCCGGATGCCATCAACTTTGAAGCCTATCCCAATATCCTGACCATCGGGTGTGATACCCACTATTCAGATACGCCCAAAACTTTTCAGTCAGGAAAAATCATCGCCCTGCACCCTGTCAATTTTGCCGATGAGGATGCCGCCGCCAAAGCGCAGTGGCTCATTACGCAAGTGGAAACGGGCGGCTGCGTCTGCTGGATAACCAACACCGTCAAACGCGCCCAACAAATTTTTGCCATCCTGCTGAAAAACGCCCCGGCTGGTGTGGATTTGTCGTTGCTTCACGCCCGTCTGCCGTTGAATGACCGCAAGACCCGTGAAGAATCTATTCTCGAAAAATATGGCAAAACCGGCAACCGCCCCGCCAAAGGGATAGTGGTGGGCACGCAAGTGTTGGAACAAAGCCTGGATTTGGATTTTGATGTGATGATGACCGACCCGGCGCCGATTGACCTGATTTTACAGCGCGCCGGACGATTGCATCGCCATGAGCGCCCGTCGGCGGTGCGCGGACAGCATACTACCCCGCAACTTTATATTAATACAATAATGGAAAAAGCCGATATGGGCATTTATACCGAATATATTTTGCAGAAAACGGAACAGGTTTTAGCGGACAAAACATCCTTCACCCTGCCGGAAGACTATCGCCCGCTGATTGAAACAGTGTATGACGACAAAACGCCGCCCACCGATGACCCGCTGTATGAGGTTTGGGATAAATTGGATGACAAGAAAATAAGATTGGAAGATGAAGCCGAAGCGCGATTAATAGATGTGCCTAATCCGGGTTACCCCTTTTACCGCAATGCCAAAATTCAATTCAAAGAAGATGAAGAGGGCGGCGGCTGGTTGGCGGCGCACACCCGCTGGAGCGAACAGGAAAGCATCACCATAATCCCGTTGCTGAAAAAAGACGAACTGGTCATTACCACGGATGGCGAGGTGCAAACACCGCTCAACCGCGCCGCCGACCGTGAAACGCAATTGCAATTATTGCGCCGCAGCACGCGAATTTCGCACCGGACATTGGTTGAACATCTCAAAAAACAGGAACCGGAGAAATTGTTCGCCGCATCGGCATTGTTGAAAAATGCCTGTCCGCTATGGCTGGCAGAAAACGCAGAGACGGGCGCGTTTGATGGCGTGGATTTGCCCGTGTCTGTTCAACTACACCCGCAACTGGGGTTAATTATCGGCGAATTGTAAATAGCAAAAAGCCCTGCCGGATTTTAAAATCCGGCAGGGCTGGTACCCCCACGGATGTGGGGAAATCAGACAGGTACAGTCACTTCAACTGACCGCGTCTTGGTCCACCCCCACTTTTCCGTGGGGAACGGTAAAAAAGTATAGCACAAAAAGAAAGTTCAAGCGAAGATTTAGGGCAACAATATTACGAAAAAATAATTGACCACGTCTTTTTGTATTATATCCGATATTCTGATACAATACTATCAATAATTTAACGAGATGTATCAACCTGATTTTTGCGACCGCAAAGGAGGCAAAATGTATGACCCAATCAAATCCTGAGTACCCCGCATTTAATTTGTGGACAGAGCCGTGGATTACGGTAGAGCGCCCAAACGACGCGCCGGAGGTATTGAACATCCCGCAAACGCTGACCGAAGCTCACCAAATCCGCGCCCTGTTCGACCCGTCGCCGTTGGTGACAGTTGCCGTCCACCGGCTACTATTGGCAATTTTGCAGGATGTAATAGCGCCCCAAACCCCCGCTGATTTGGTGACTGTTTGGCGCGCCGGGCGTTTCTCGCCGGCGCAACTGCAACCGTTCGCCGAAAAATACGCCCACCGCTTCAACCTGTTCAGTCCGGACGCGCCTTTTCTGCAATCGGCGGATTTGCCCCTGCAACCGGCAAAAGGGGACAAGGCGAAGCCCGTCAGCTATTTGATGCCGGAAGACCCTGCCGGCACCGGCGTAACTCATTACACCCACGCCTATGATTCCCGCCAACGGTTGTGTAGCCGGTGCGCTGCCAAAGGGATACTCACCATCCCCGCCTTTGCATCTTCCGGTGGGGCGGGGATAAAACCATCCATCAACGGCGTGCCCCCCATGTATGTTTTGCCCGGCGGCAAAACATTGTTCGACAGCCTGGCTGCCTCACTCACCATGCCGCAGTTTCAACCCGGCAATGCCAACCCCGATGTGCCGTGGTGGGAGCATGCCCCGGTTATCACCAAAAAAGGTATCGTCAAACGGGCAGGTTATTTGCAAAGCCTTACCTTTCCCGCCCGGCGCATCCGCCTGCACC
>JAJRUC010000237.1 GCA_024278015.1 Chloroflexota bacterium | reverse complement strand
GTGGTACGCCGTGGCCGTCAAGGCGCAAGACAAGGCCCTGCTGGCCGAAGTGAATCGCACCCTGACCCGCTTGCGGGCGGATGCCGGAGCCGCCTGCCCCCTGCGTCTGCCGCCGTCGGACGCATACCATCCGCCGGAGGTGAACGCCTGCTACGCCCGCTGAGGGTCAGGTTGCAAGGCCGCGTCAGCCCCCGAATGCAAAAACAAACGAGATGTTCGTGTGTCTGTAGGGGCGCGCCGCCGCGTGCCCCTACCCGGACTTGCCCCCAAACTGAAACGCGCCCGATTCACCGGCCCGGATTGCCTTCAGGCAGGGCTAATGGTATCATGAGACAAGAAAATTTCATCGACTGAAACAATCTGAGGCCCTATGCTCAAATCCATTTTAACGCCCCAACAAGAATCCCTGCTAAAACAGGAACGCCACTGGCTGACCGATTTGCAGGTTATCCTGGCAAAAATCAAGGCCACCGAAGAAGATATGCTCACCCTCAAACAATCCATCCGGCAACTGGATGAACTGTTCCTGCTGGTGATTGTGGGCGAATTTAACGCCGGAAAGAGCGCCTTCATCAACGCCCTGCTGGGTCAATCGCTGCTGAAAGAGGGCGTTACCCCCACCACCGCCCAGGTCAACATCCTTAAATACAATGAAACCAGCCGGCATCAGGTGCTTGAGCCGCACTTGCACGCCCGCCTGGAGCCGGTAGACATGCTGCGCCACATCAACATCGTCGATACGCCCGGCACCAACGCCATTATCCAGGAACATCAAGCCATTACCGAAGACTTTGTGCCCCGGGCCGATATGGTGCTGTTCATCACCTCTGCCGACAGACCCTTTACCGAGAGTGAACGCAGCTTTATGAGCCTGATAAAATCGTGGGGCAAAAAAGTGGTCATCATCATCAATAAAATTGATATTTTTGAGCGGGAAGATGACCTGACTCAAGTGGTGGGGTTTGTAAAAAATAACACCCGCACCTTGTTGGAGATGGAAACCCATATCTTTCCCATCAGCGCCCGACGCGCGTTGCGGGCCAAACAGGGCGAACCGGCCTTGTGGGCAGACAGCCGCTTCGAGCCGCTGGAAACGTTCATCCATAATCAGTTGGACGAAACTGAACGGCTGCGCCTGAAATTCCTCAATCCGTTGGGCATCGGCAACCGTCTTTTAACGCATTATCTGGACATTGTCACCAATCGGCTGGCCTTGCTGAGTGACGATTTTGACATGCTCGATAATCTGGAAAGCCAATTGAAACTGTATCAGGAGGATATGGAACGCGATTTCCAGTTTCGACTGGCGGATATTGAGAATATTTTGTACGAAATGGAGAAACGGGGTAACGCCTATTTTGATGATACCATGCGGCTGGCTCGCATTGCCGACCTGCTGAACCGCGACCGCATCCGGCGGCAATTTGAACTGGAAGTGGTGGCCGATGCGCCCGCCGCCATTGAACAACGGGTCAACGAGGTCATCGACTGGCTGGTCAACGCCGATTTGAATCAGTGGCAGGCCGTCAAAAGCCATTTGGAAGCGCGCAAACAGGAACACAAAGGCAAATTAATTGGCGAGGTGGGCCAAACCTTCCGCTACGACCGCGACCATTTGATTGATTCGGTGGGCCGCACCGCCCGGCGGGTGGTAGACGGCTACGACAAAACCGTCGAGGCCCAGGCCATTGCCGACAGCGCCCAACGCGCCGTCGCCGAATCGGCCTTTGTGGAAGTGGGGGCCATTGGCCTGGGGGCAATTATTACCGCGCTGGCAACTACCGTCGCCGCCGATGTGACCGGCATTTTGGCCGCCGGCGTGGTGGCCGCGTTGGGGTTGTTTATCATCCCGGCCCGTCGCCGCAAAGCCAAAATCGAACTGTCTGACAAGATTGCCTCTTTGCGGCTTGAGCTGATGAACACCCTCACTACCCAGTTTGAAAAAGAACTGAACCACAGTATGCAGCGCATCAACGATGCAGTTGCGCCCTACACCCGGTTTGTGCGCTCTGAGCGGGCCAAACTGGAAGACGCTCGCCGGGAATTGGCCGGTTCGCAGCAAGAGCAGGGCAAGCTGCAACCCCTCATCGACGGATTATAAATAGTTGGCAACAGGAGGAACATCATGTCGGAAACAACACCCGGACCTAAAATTTCGGTAGAGAACGGCGAAATCAACGATATTAATGCCGAAACTGTTTTTATAACCAAAAGCGCCGCCCGCGACGTGCATGCCGCCAGGGTTGACCTGACTCAGAGCGGGGCGCAACGGATTCAGGCTGACCAGGTCTGGATTCGGCAGGGGGGGGCGCAACAAATTAACGGCGACGATGTGGTGGTGCGCCAGGGGGGGGCGTTGCAAATACAGGCCACTACCGTTTCGGTGCATCAGGGGGGAGCCGGCTTTGTCCAGACCGACATCGCCACGCTTTCCGGCAGTGGCGCCGGCGCGGTGCTGGCCGGGGGCAATGTAGCCCTGGACCAATCGATGGCCAAGGTGGTGGCCGTCAAGGGCAATGCCACCCTTGACCAGAGTGGGGCGGGTCTGCTGGTGGCCCGGCAGGCGACGACGAATAACAGTTGGGTGGTCTTTTTGCTGGCGGGCAAAGTTGATGGCCCGGTGAACGCCGTGTTCGACCGCTCGGCGGCCATTGCTTTTGGCGTGGCCTGCGGCGCGGTGGTTGGCCTGGTAATGTGGGTCAAGGAACGGTTCGGGCGGGGCGAGTAGCATGTCGCAGGCGGAAGACACGCTGAAGAAATTGATGCCTTTTTTGAAGATGGCCGCGCCCATGCTGCAAAAACGGGTCGCCGGGCGGGCCGCCGCTGCCCTGAACAACCGGCGGCAGAAGCGTCTTTTGCCCGCAGCAGAACCCGTCCGCCCGCTGGCAAACGAGACGGCCTTGCCCGCCGTCTCTACCCTGAAAGCGCAACCCGCCCGGTCTCCGCTGCCGGTTGTGGCCGGCATGGTCATCGGTGCGGTTTCGGGCGTGGTGGCGGGTATTGTCCTGTTCGGGCGGCGGGGCCGCCAATAAAGATATTACAAACGCAGGGGCAGACCATGGTCTGCCCCTGAAAACTGTAACCGTGGCCCCAAATGTTTCGTTTGAAGGGGCAGGTTTATACCCTTTACGCTTCGGCGGCATTTCCCCCTTTGCGTTTAATAATTTTAGAGGCGGCCTCTTGCGCTTTGCCGGCGGCTGATTTAACTTTTTCGCTTTGCGCCTCAAGGGCCGATTTGCCCCGGCTTTGCAGCTCGGCGGCCTTTTCTTTGGCCTGCGTCTGGATGCTTTCCGCCCTCAGACGGGCGTCGGCTACGATATTTTCGGCTTTAACCCGCGCGTCGGCCACCAAAGCGTCGGCTTTGGCTCTGGAATCGGCCAGCGACTCTCCGGTGCTGGTGCGCAGGTCAAGCGATTTTTCGCGTAGTTGGGCGCGGGTTTCTTCACCGCTTTGCGGGGCCATCATCAGGCCAATGGCGGCTCCAATTAACCCACCAACAATTAAACCGGCAAAAAAATCGATACCACTACTTTGATTAGACATAATTTTCCTCCTGATGTCTGTTGAGAATTGACAATCATCACTATTTTCGTTTAAACAGGGTTTTTAACACGCTTTTGGCCGCCGAAATGCTGCTCAACAGGCCGACCACCGGCTTAACCGCTTCATCGCTGACCACCACCACCCGCCTTTGGACGGTTTTGGCGGTGTCGCTGGCCGTGGCGGCCGTATCGTTGAGTTTTTGCAGCAGCGGCTGCACCTCCCGGTTGATGAGTTGCACCAAATCATTCACTTTCAGGGTTAAATAGACCAGCGTCACCACCAGCAGCATGGCAATAAAGGCAATTACCAACGCCACAAACGTCAGTAAAATGATGGACATATCGCGCAACACAGTGGTCGCATCCGGATTAAGAAACAACAGCGTCCCGACTCCGCCAAACAGGGCGATGAGAATCAGCAGCGCAATTACGGCGATGATGATGGGGCGCTTGTTGACCGGTTTGGCGGTCAACTCCGGGCGCGATGAGCGCGATTTGGCAGCGGACGGCTTTTGACTCATTGGGACAATCCTTGTTGTGGTTGCAGATATTTTGGAAACCCTCTTTGCCTGATACTATAGCATAAAGACGGGTGTTTAGGCTAACCTTGAAGCCTGTTTTCGGGGCGCGTTGCCTTGCGACGCGCCGGTTACGACCCCTTTAGCCAGCGGGCCAAAAACAGAACCAGCCAGCTTGTCAAACTGGCTTCAATAATGTGCAGCGGGCCAACCAGCAAAAGCCGCCGGTCCAGCGCGGCCCCAATGGTCTGGCCCACGCCAAAGCCCACAACCCCGGCGAGGGTGTAATACACAATGTCTTTCACGCTCTTGCCGCGCCAGAGATGAAAAATGGCCCCGTAAACCGCGCCGATTAAAACGGCCAGCACAAAATAAGGTGACATAGTTAATCGTCCAGGCTAATCCAGCCTTTTTTGATGGCGTATTTGATGATGTCTGCCGGTGATTTGGCGTTCAGCTTCTTCATAATATTGGCCCGGTGGGTCTCTACTGTTTTGACGCTGATGGTCAGTACTTCGCTTATTTCTCTGGTGATTTGCCCTTCGGCGATGAGTTGGGCCACTTCCCGCTCGCGGGTGGTGAGCCTGGGGCCGGCTTGCCGGGCCGGATTCCGGCTTAAATAATCATCAATGAGATGTTTTGAGATGGAGGGGCTTAAGTACGCGCCTTCGGCCATTACCGCCCGAATGGCGGCAATCACTTCGCCGGCATCGGCTTGTTTAACCACATAGCCGTTGGCTCCGTGTTGCAACACTTTGGTCACGTATTCGTGATTGGCGTGCATCGACAGGATAATGATTTTCAGGTTCGGGTGTTCTTGCCGAAGCACCCGCACACATTCAAAGCCGCTCAGACCCGGCATCGAAATATCAGTCACCACAATATCGGGGTGCAGGCTTCTGACCGCTTCAATGGCCTGCCGCCCGTCAGAGACATCGCCAATCACCCGTAAATCTGTTTCGCTGTTGAGCAGGGCCTTCAACCCTTCTCTTAAAACGGTGTGGTCATCAACCAGCAAAATGCGGATAGCCATAGAGGTGAGGATGGTCCTTTCCATGCTAAAAAAGGGGGAGCGTAATTTTTATTTTTGCGCCTGCTCCCACAGTTGATTGTATTGAAAACTGCCCGCGCAACAAATTTACCCGCTCGCGCATGCCGGCAATACCCAACGAATGGGTGGTGCGCAGCGTTTCGGTATTAAAGCCGACGCCGTCATCGGCAATGGTTAAATGCAGGAGGCCGCCGGATTGCAGCAGCGATATTTCGGCGGCGGCGGCCTGGGCGTGTTTGCGAATGTTGGTCAGGGCCTCAACCACCAGGCGATAAAGCGAGGTCTTGATGCCTGAAGGGAGGGCGGCTTCGTCAATGGTGATTTCCAGGCTGATGGCCAGGTCGGCCCGCTGTTCAATGCGGTCAACGTACCATTCCAGGGTGGCCTTCAGGCCCAAATCGTCCAGCATGGCCGGGCGAAGTTCGTGCGAGAGGGTGCGGGCCTTTTCCTGCGCGGCGGTTGCCATTTTTTGGGCGGCCCGGATATTTTCATCGTCGGCAGATTTTCGGGCCGCGAGCAAAAGCGCAAACTTCAGGGCCGTCAACGTTTGCCCCAATTCGTCGTGAATTTCGCGGGCAATCCGTTGCCGTTCCGCCTCTTCCGCCGAAAGCAATCGCAGCGAAACGGCCCGCAACTCGTTAATTGTGTTGTTGAGGGTTGCCACCATCTGGTTGAACGCGCCGGCCAAAAAGCCCAGTTCGTCGTCGCGTTCCAGCTTGATCTGATGCGACAGGTCGCCCCGGCTGATTTTCAGGGCGCTGCTGTGCAGGGTTTGGATGGGTTGCAGCAGCCACCGGCTGAAGGTGCGGGCCACGGAAATTGCCAGACTCAGGCCAAACAGCAAGATGGCCCCCAAAATAATAAGCAGCGAGCGCAAGCCGGCATTGGCTTCGGCCTGGGGAATTTCAATCACAACCTGCCACGACGTGCCTTCGATGGGGGCCGGCCAGCCGGAAACCCGTTGCCCGTTCAGCCCCCAATAGGCGCGCCCCGGCTTGATGGCCGCCTGGGGCGGTATCTCATCGGCGACAAAAGCGGCCGGGGTCATAATCGGTTGTCCGTTGTGGTCAATAATGTACAGGTAGCCCGTTTCGCCCACCTTCAGATTGGTCAGGTCTTGCCAAATAGAACGCACGTCAACCCAGGCCAGGATAACTTTTTTGTTTGAGGGGGGCAGGGGCGCGGCTATCAGCAGCGTCAGGGCGTTCAGTCCTTCGATAAATTGAATATCCTGGGCGTTGAACCCTTGCCGGGCCAGGTCAATCAGGTTGCTTTGGGCAAAAGAAGCGGTTTCGATGGGCGGGGCGGCGGTTCGCCACCTGGTTTGGGTCAACCGGCCGGCGGCGTCAAACAGGGCCAGCCCCCGAATTTGCGCGTTTTGGGCCAGCAGGTCCTCTAAAAAAGACGGGCCGGCGGCGGCAATCTGTATTTGAGAAACCACGCGCGTTTCGGCCAGGCCCAAACCATTGCTGATTTGACCGGCGATGAAACTGACGCGGGGGTCGTTTGGCATGAGGGTGGCCGGCAATTGCGTTTGGCCGGTTTGCACGCTTTGAATGATGGCGGCCACAATCCGGGCAATTTGGTTGGCTTGCGCCTGCCGTTCTCTGGCCGATTCCTGACGCTGCAAATTAACGCTGATGAACACCATCGGCAGGCCCACCAGCAGCAACAAGCCGATAATGACCGCGCTGAGCGTGAGACTCATCTGCCGTCTCAGCGATTTGGTCGGTTTGGGGATTGCTTCAAAATGCGGATTGGAGTTCACAGGCTATCTGCCGTTTATCACAAAAAAGGGTTGCTCACTCGTTCTTGCCCGATGGTGGTTTGCGGCC
>JAJRUC010000236.1 GCA_024278015.1 Chloroflexota bacterium | reverse complement strand
TACCACCGCCCCCCGCGCCGAATAATCAACCGGGCTTGCGCGGCCAGGCTAATTTGGCGCCGGCGCGCCCCGGCGTGGAGGGTGTGATAGGCTTCGTGTTCGGTCAGACCCCGGGCCATTAACAGCCGCCGCGCCTGCCGAATTAACTCCCGCTCGGCCAGACGTTGCTTCAAGTGATTCACCTGCGTGGCGGCGGCGGTTCGCTCGTTAAACCGGGCCACGGCTATTTCCAGACCGGGGGCCAGTTTGGCCGGGTCTACCGGCTTTACCAGGTAGCCCATCACCACCGCTGCAATGGCTCCGTCTATCAGCGCCGGCCCGCCAAACGCGCTCAAAATGATGATGGCCAGGGGCGCTTCTTTCGCCAAAATTCGGGCCGCCGTCAATCCGTCCATCTCCGGCATTTTAATATCCAGCAACAACACATCGGGCTTCATTAATTTAACCCGGTCTATCGCTTCTTGTCCGTTTTTAGCCGTTGCCACAACCTTGTGCCCTGTGGCCTGCGCCGCCGCCCGCAACATGGCGCGGGTTTCAGCTTCGTCATCGGCAATGACAAGTCTTAACTGATTAGCCATTGTGCGCCCACCCGGTGTTGATGCTTGCATTGTACCACAGAGTGCCGGGTTCGGCCCATTGGATGCCCCGGAAAAATTTACGATAATTTAATTGACAAAGCGATGATTGTGCGATATAATAAATTCGTCGTACAACTGGACAACATTACAACAATACCGAATACCTGCATGCTTAAACGAAATCCCTCCTTAACTGAACAAGCCAAACTCTATATCAAGCAGCGCATTGTCAACGATGAATTTGAAGAAGGGCGCATCCCTTCAGAAACAACCCTGGCCAACGAACTGGGCGTGAGCCGCACCACCATTCGAGACGCCCTGAGCCGGCTGGAGCTGGAAGGCGCGGTGTACCGCAAACAGGGCGCCGGAACCTTTGTGAACGAAGCCGGTTTGCAAATTAAAACCCGGCTGGAAGAAATTTGGACCTACGAAGACATGCTTGACGCGCACGGCTACAGCCACGCCGTTGAGATTATCAGCGTTGAAGAACGCCCCGCCCCGCCCCGCATAGCCGAAGCCCTGGCCATCGCCCCGGAAGCGCCGATTCTGGTGGCGAAAAAACGTTTCATCGCCGACGGCCGGCCCGTCATCATCACCATCAACCACATTCCCGTCAATTTAATTCAAACTGCATGGGAGCAAAGCGACTTCAGCCGCCCCATCTACGAATTTCTGGCCGAAAAATGCCGGCAGCATCTTGCTTACTATCTGAGCGAGATTGTGCCCCTGGTGGCTTCGCCCTTGTTGGGGCCGGAACTGGGGGTGACGGCTGGCAAAACCGCGCTCCTGTCATTCGACGAAGTCGGCTACAATCAGGAGAACGAACCTATCTTGTGCGCCAACTCCTGTTTTCGGGACGACATGTTGCGTTTGCGCCTCATTCGGCGCGGCGCAATGTAGCCCTGTTTTTGCAGGCAACAACCCTGACCGACGCTATTGTCATCAGAGTTGCTGATAATATATCAAATTTAATTTACAGAATCTCAGGAGGTTATTCTAATGAGAAGTTTTGCAGGCCGTGATATTTTGTCACTGAAAGAATTTGAACGTCAGGAATTTTTCCGTATTTTCGATGTGGCAGACCGGCTCAAACCCATTGCCGACAATCGCCAAAACTCTGATTTGTGCGCCGACAAAACCCTGGTGACGGCGTTTTACCAGCCCAGCACCCGCACCCGGCTGGCTCACGAAGCCGCCATGCACCGTCTGGGCGGCCATGTAACCGGCTTCTCCGATGCAAAAATGACCCGCGCCGGTGACTTTTATCAGGAAAGCATCAAAGATACCGTCAAAATGCTTGAATTTTACGGCGATGTCATCGTTATGCGCCACTTCCAGCAGGGCGCGCCGCACGAAGCCGCAAAATGGGCTTCCATCCCCGTTATCAACGGCGGCGACGGCTGGGGCGAGCATCCCACCCAGATTTTGACCGACCTCTACACCGTCTACCGTGAAAAGGGCCGCCTGGACGGCCTGAAATGGCTGGCCGTGGGCGATATGCGTATGCGCACCATGCACTCGCTCGGTTACGCCCTGTCGCAATTCGATTGCCCCATCACCCTTGTTTCCCCGCCGGATATGTCCCCCACCGACGAATTTAAAGCCGAACTGAAACAATACAGCGTCAACTTCAAAGTTGCCGACCACGTTGAAGAGGCCATTGCCGATGCGGACGTTATTCTGGTTGAGCCGGTGGTGCAGCCCGACTACACCAAATCGCGCGATGAACGCAGCGGCGACGTGAGCTTGACTCCGGCCAACTACAGAATCACCCGCGAACTGCTCTCTACCAAAGCCAAATCCGACGCCATTTTGCTCCACTCGCTGCCCCGCATGGACGAAATTCCTCCCGATGTGGACATTACCCGCTGGTCTCGCTACTGGCAGGAAGCCTACAACGGCGTGGTCATGCGCATGGCCCTCATCGCCCTGGTTTTGGGTAAAATGGAATAGAAATGGAGAATGGGGATTAGAGATTGGCTGCAATTTCCAATCTCTAATCTCCCAATCCCCAATCTCACATAATAACGCCTATTTTCAACAGGAGAATAAAATGCAAACCGATTTGCGCGGACGCGATATGATTACCACCCAGGAATGGACCAAGGAAGAAATCGATACCGTTCTGGATGTGGCGATGGAATTAAAACGCAAACGAGCGCTGGGCGAACCCCACGCGCTGTTGCGGGATAAAGTGCTGACTATGCTGTTCTTCTTTTCCAGCACCCGCACCCGCGCCTCTTTTGAGGCCGGCATGGCCCAACTGGGCGGCCACGCCATGTTTATGGACAGCAAAACCACCCAGGTTTCTCACGGCGACACCGCCAAGGAAATCGGCCAGATTTTGGGGCGCTACACCAGCGGCATTGCCATTCGGCAGGTAGACTGGGGCGCCGGCAACCAGTACATGCGCTGGGTGGCCGAAGCCAGCCGCTCGCCCGTACTGAACATGCAATGCGACCTGTACCATCCCCACCAGATTTTGGCCGATATGATGACCATCATGGAAAAGAAAGGCGACCCCCGGGGCAAAACCATCACCGTCAGTTGGGCCTATGCCTCCAGCTATTCCAAACCGCAAAGCGTACCCAACAGCCTTGTTTTGCTGATGACCCGCTACGGCATGAACGTGCGTTTGGTGCGCCCGCCGGAGTTCAAACTCAAACCGGAAATTGTGGAACAGGCCAAAGAAAACGCCAGAAAATACCACAGCAGCTTTGAGATTATGGAAGATTTTGAAGCCGGCGTAAAAGATACAGACATTTGGTACGCCAAAAGCTGGGGCCCCCTGCTGGTCACGCAAGACCCGAAAGAAGACCGTCGCATTACCGACCGGTACAAAGACTGGATTGCCGATGAACGTCGCATGGCGATGGCTAACGAAGACGCCATTTATATGCACCCCCTGCCCGCCGACCGCAACATCGAAGTGACCGATGACGTGCTGGACGGCCCCCATTCGGTGGTGTTTGACCAGGCCGAAAACCGCCTGCACGCTCAAAAAGCCGTTATGGCTTTAACTATGAAGTAGAAAGTGTCAGAAGGTTAGTAATCCTCCACCCGTCGCCTGCGGCGACTTCCTCTCCCCGTCAGAGGGAGGGCAGGGAGGGGGTTATTTTTACAGGAGATAGATATGACTAAAAAATTGGCTGTCATTGCCATTGGCGGAAATTCATTAATTAAAGACAAAACCCACAAATCGGTGCAAGACCAGTACCAGGCCGCCAAAGAGACTGCCCACCACGTTGCTATGATGATTAAAGAAGGCTGGGACGTGGCCATCGGGCACGGCAACGGCCCCCAGGTGGGTTTTATTTTGCGCCGGTCAGAGCTGGCCGCCCACGAACTGCATGAAGTGCCGCTGGATGTGTGCGGCGCCGATACCCAGGGCGCCATCGGCTATGCCTTGCAGCAAAATCTGTACAACGAATTCAGGGAAATGGGCATCGAAAAATCCGTGGCGACTGTGGTTACGCAGGTAGAAGTTTCTGCCACAGACCCGGCCTTCCAGAACCCCGGCAAGCCCATCGGCTCTTTTATGGATGAAGCCGATGCCATGCGCCGCAAGGAAAACGACGGCTGGGACGTGGTGGAAGATGCCGGACGCGGTTGGCGTCGGGTAGTGGCTTCGCCCCTGCCCACCCGCATTGTGGAAGAACCCGCCGTCAAAACCCTGCTTGAAGCGGGCGTGGCGGTCATCACCGTCGGTGGCGGCGGCATCCCCGTCGTTTCTGATGCAGACGGCAACCTGAAAGGCACAGCCGCCGTCATCGACAAGGATTTCGCCTCTTCCCTGCTGGCGAACCGCATCAACGCCGATTTGTTTGTCATCAGCACCGCCGTCGAAAAGGTGGCCCTCAACTTCGGCAAACCCGATGAAAAATGGCTCGATACCATGACCCTGGCCGAAGCCAGACAATATCTGGCCGCAGGCACGCACTTTGCCAAAGGGAGCATGGCCCCCAAAATTCAGGCGGTCATCAACTATCTGGAAGCGGGCGGCAAAAAAGCCATCATCACCAACCCGCAGAACATCGCCCGCGCCCTTAAAGGCGAAACCGGCACCCACATTACGGCTTAATGAGAGAGTCCCCCACCCGTCGCCTGCGGCGACTCCCTCCCCCCTTAAAAGGGGGAAGGTAGGGAGGGGGTGTTTTCAGGAAAACCTCCATCCTCCAGCAAAAAGGAGTAATTATGGACCATGTTGTTGGCTTGAAATGCGTTATTTGCGGCAAAACCTACCGCGCCGATGAAGTGGAGTACGTGTGCCCCGACCACGGCGACGAAGGTATTCTGGATGTTCAATACGATTACGATTTGATTGGGCAGCGTCTCACCCCCGGCAACCTCGGCGCGTCAACCGATTTCACCATTTGGCGATACAAGCCGCTGCTGCCCATCAAGCCAAATTCGCCGGTGCCGCCCCTGGCCGTGGGCTGGACGCCCCTGTATCCCGCTCCGCGTCTGGCCGCCGGCCTGGGCCTGAAGCATGTGTGGGTTAAGGATGACGGCCGCCAGCCGACCGCCTCGTTTAAAGACCGGGCCAGCGCCATTGCCGTGGTAAACGCCCAGGAAAAAGGGGCCAAAATTGTCACCACGGCCAGCACGGGCAACGCCGCCGCCGCCCTCAGCGGGCTTTCGGCCAGCGTAGAGCAAGAAAACGTCATCTTTGTACCCGAAAGCGCCCCGCCCGCCAAAATCGCCCAACTGCTCACCTTCGGCTCAACGGTGCTGCTGGTGAAAGGCACCTACGACGACGCCTTTGAACTGTGTCTGGACGCGGCCAAAGAATACGGCTGGTACAATCGAAACACCGGCTACAACCCCTACATGAGCGAAGGCAAAAAGACCGCCGCCTTTGAAATTTGCGAGCAACTCGGCTGGGATGCCCCTGACCGCATCTTTGTGAGCGTGGGCGACGGCTGCATCATCGGCGGGTTGCACAAAGGGCTGAAAGATTTGTACGCCCTGGGCTGGATAGACAAAATGCCCAAATTGATGGGCGTGCAGGCCGCCGGCAGCGATTATATGTACCAGGCCTGGCAGAACGGCGAAGATATTTTAACCAAACCGCCCATCGAAGCCGCCACCGTGGCCGACAGCATCAGCGCCGGCCTGCCCCGCGACCGCATCAAGGCTCTGGCCGCCGTCACCGAAACGGACGGCGCCTACATTCGCGTGACCGACGACGAAATTCTGCAAGCCATCCCCGCATTGGCTCGCGGCTCCGGCGTTTTTGCCGAACCGGCGGGCGCAACCGCTTACGCCGGGTTGGTAAAAGCCGCCAACGACGGCCTGGTTTCGGCGGAGGAACGCATTGTGGTGTTGAACACCGGCAACGGCCTGAAAGATGTTGCCTCTGCCATGAAAGCCGTCGAAGCGGTGGGCACGCGGGCGCGCTATGTTGCCCCGAATCTGGAATCGTTAAAAGAGATTTTTGGCTAAAAAGCAGACACTCGGCACGTAATCTAATCAATTACGTGTTTTGAATTTCTCCCCCCTTAATCCCCCTTCCAAAGAGGGAGAGACGTTCCCTCTCCCTGCAGGGGAGGGTCAGGGAGGGGGTATCTTGTCAAGGAGACATTATGACTTTGATAGACCTGACTATTTATAAAGAAACGCTGGACCGGGCCGTTGGACTGGCCCGCGAGCGCAATATCATCATCCCCACCTTCAGGCAGCAAATCAACCCCGGCCTCATCCCGGATTCCATCGTGGCGAAATTAGCCGGCGTGGGCCTGTGGGATGTGAACCCCCTGAACCTGTTCCGCATTACCTGGCATAATCAGCCGGTGCTGAAAGGCGGCAATTTCGGCGGGGTCAACTTCATCGAGTTCCCCCGTGAATTGACCGGCGTGCCCGCCCGCATCGTGGCCCCCATTGGCAAGTGGTTCCCCACCGGCGCCCACAAAGTGGGCGCGGCCTTCGGCTGCCTTGTGCCCCGCCTGGTCACCGGCCAGTTTGACCCGACCAGCCAGAAAGCCGTTTGGCCCAGCACCGGCAACTATTGCCGGGGAGGGGCGTATGACTCAAACCTGCTCGGCTGTGAATCGATTGCCATTCTGCCGGAAGGTATGAGCAAGGAACGCTTTGAATGGCTGGCTTCGGTGGCCGGCGAAACCATCAAAACCCCCGGTTCCGAAAGTAACGTCAAGGAAATTTTCGACAAATGCTGGGAACTGCGCGAATCGGGCCAGGATTTGGTTATCTTCAATCAGTTTGAGGAATTTGGCAACTACCTGTGGCACTACGAAGTGACGGGCCGGGCCATGGCCGAAGTGCTGGAAAACATTATGGGGCCGAATGACCGTCTGGCCGGTGCGGTGTACACCACCGGCTCTGCCGGCACCATCGCCAGCGGCGATTACCTGAAAGACCACTTCCCCGGCAGCAAAATTGCCGCCAGCGAAGCCCTGCAATGCCCCACCCTGCTGCAAAACGGCTTCGGGGCGCACCGCATTGAAGGCATTGGCGACAAACATGTGCCCTGGATTCACAACGTCAAAAACACCGACATGGTCATGGCCGTCGATGACGAAACGCCGATGTCCCTCATTCGCCTGTTCAACGAACCCGCCGGGAAACGTTATCTGGCGCAACAGGGCCTGTCCGAAGCCTTTATTGACGGCCTGAACCAGTTGGGCATTTCCGGCGCGGCGAACATGGTTTCGGCCATTAAATTTGCCAAATACTACGAGCTGGGTGAAAACGACGTGGTCATGACCGTGCTGACCGACTCGATGGAAATGTACCAGAGCCGCTTGCAGGAATTGACCGCAGAGCGGGGCGAATTTACCGACACCGATGCCGCCGTGGCCTATCATCAACACCTGACGGGCCTTTCGACGGACCACTTGCAGGAATTGACCTATGTGGAGCGCAAGCGCGTACATAACCTGAAATATTACACCTGGGTTGAGCAACAAGGCAAAACCTACGATGAAATTCAGGCCCAATGGTACGATGACAATTATTGGACCGGCATCCACGGCCATGTGGATGAACTGGATTCGCTGATTGATGAGTTCAACGGAAAAGTGGGGTTGTTGAAATAGAAATCTGTTTGTAAAAACAATTGCCGTAGGGGCGGTTCGCGAACCGCCCCTACAAATTCAACTCAGTAGGGGCACGATGCGTCGTGCCCCTACTGAGTTGAATTGTCTACCCCGCCGCCAGCGCGTCCTCTTCCTTTGCCACGCGAATACCTTCCGCTTCATCTACCCGGCTGAGCAGCAACCCGCCCACGGCAAAGAAGATAATGATGGAAACAATACTCAACCGGCTTGAACCCGCAATTTGCCCCACCACGGCAAACAACAGCGGCCCGGCAATGCCCGCGAATTTGGAACTCATGCCGTAAAAGCCAAAAAATTCGGCAGATTTGGCTTTAGGCGTCATTGAACCGTACAGCGAGCGGCTGAGCGCCTGCGCCCCGCCCTGCACCGTCCCGACCATAAATCCCAACGCCCAAAACTGCCATGCCTGCGCCAAAAAATAGCCGAAAATTGAAATGACGGTGTACACGCCCAGCGCCCAATAAATACTCTTTTTGGGGCCAATCCGTTTTGCCAGCCAGCCAAACCCGAACGCAAAGGGAATACCCACAAATTGCACCATCAACAGCGTGCCGATGAGCGTCGTTTGCCCGATGCCTACCTCTGCGCCGTAAATAGTGGCCATTTTGATAATTGTGCCGATGCCGTCGTTGTACACCCAAAAGGCAATTAAAAAAATGAACAATTGCCGGTAGCGCCGAATTTCATGGAATGTAACGCGCAGCCGCTGGAACCCGGCCCGTATCGGGTTGGGATGTTCGCCCGCCCGCCGGGTGGCCGGCGGTTCCTTTATATTTCGCAAAATGGGGATGGTGAACACTGCCCACCAAATGGCTACGGTTACAAAGGCCAGCCGGGTGGCAATTTCCGCATCGGGCATAAGTTGAATCATGGCGATATTCACCGCCAGCATCAGTCCCCCGCCCAAATAGCCGAAGGCGTAGCCCCGCGTGGAAACCTGGTCAATGTCTTCCGGTTTGGCGACGTGCGGCAACAGGGAATTGTAAAACATGTCAGACCCGGCAAACCCGACATTCCCCACAATGAAAAAGAGGCTGGCAATGAGCCAGTCGCCGGTGGAAACAAAGTACAAAAACGCCGTGGCTACCACGCCCATCGCCGCAAAATAGGCCAGAAACTTCTTTTTAATGCCCGAAAAATCGGCAATGGCCCCCAGAATGGGCGACAGGAAGGCCACAATCAGCAGGGCGATGGTGGTGGTGTAGGCCCAATAGGCCGTGGCGATATTCGGCGCCAGGTTGGCCCCGGCCACCTTGCTGTAATACACCGGCAAAACCGCCGCCATCACCGTGGTTACAAAGGCCGAGTTGGCCCAATCGTACATGGCCCACGAATTGATGACCTTTCGATAGGCCTTTTCCGCCTGCGCTGTCATTGCTCCCATTGTTGCCTCCCCTTGTTAAATATCAGGTGATGATTGAAAGTTTATCGCCCAGCAAATTGAGCATAAAAGTTCGCTGTCCGGCATCGGCAAAATTAATAGTGACCATCGTGTCGCCGCCGCTGGTGTAAACGGCTTCCACCGTCCCTTCGCCGAAATGGCTGTGTTCAATGCGTATCCCCACCTGCAGGGCCAGGCGCATTTGAGAGGATTTTTCTGTTTGACGGGGGGATTTCAGCTCCTTGAATTGACGGTCGTGCCATAACGCGGCGTAATTATCCAGCTCGCGGTTGGTGCGAACTTTGGTTTTGTATTCCCGGACATTGCCTCTGGCCCGGCTGAGTTTCTCAAGGAGGGCGGCTTTTTCGGCGGAACTTTGCGTCTGGTTTTGGGCCAGGAGACGGGTAGCTTTGCTCGTGGCAGTTTCCAGCGCGGCAAAAATATTGCCGAAATCATTGGTTGAAAGGTTAAGGATGGCCAGGCTAATTCCATGCGCTTCGCAAACGGTTTGCCGCGCTTCTTCTCTGTGTTTAATTTGCAATTCCTCTTCCAGACTTGGGCGCCGACGCTGCCGGCCGGCCTTCAGCCCCTCGAATTTAACCGCCATGCCGATTTCCGGAAAGAGCCAGTCGAGCTTGAGCTTGCGGTTGGTTTCCGGATTGATGAGCCAGTCGGGGGCGACATTCCGGTCTGCGTCAAAGGCTTCAAAAATGCGGGTGATAATTTCGCGCCAGGCGCTAAGGTTAATATTCGTCATAGTTGGCTTCCTGTCATAGCTACACAACCGGGTCGGCGCATCTGTAGGCCAAATGCCTAATGTTAATTTACGGGCAAGGCGGCATATGGCCGATGCGTCGCGGGGAAGATGATGGTATACTTGATTTATCAACAGTATTGATGCTTAATGCATCTTCTTCTTTCTTCTGCTTGGAGGCCGGGCGTTCCCACCGGCCTCTAAGGCGTTTAAACACCGTTTTTAGCCGAAAGGGGCGTTTTTTTTGAGGCGCTCATCAAAAATGGCGGCCAGCATATCCGCCGAATCCGCGTCGATGATATCCAGGCGGGGCGCGGGGCGGTGTTTTCTGATTTGGGCCAGCGTAGCGGGGGCGGGGTTGAGGCAGGTGATGGTGTGCCCCTGCGAACCGCGCAGCAGCAAGGCGTCGGTCAGGTTCTCGCCGTGGGTGATTTCAAAATGACTCAGGTATGCGCCGGCGGCAACATACCACCATAGCGGCGTGCCTTTGGGAAACAGCGCATAATGGCTGTGATAGGGGGCCGCGTTTGCCGGCCCGGCTGTTTCAACCGGGGCCGTCGATGCGGGGCGCGCCGGCTTTTCGGCGGCCGGCCGGTTTGTTGCGCCCGTGGACGGGCTTGCGGGCCGGGAGGCGTCTTTTTGAAAGGCCGCCAGCTTGTCCATAACCGGGCCTAAATGTTCAAACGATTGCCAGGGGTCAATGGCCCCCACCACAAACAAACAGGCCCCCAGCAGATAATCGTCTTTCATTATCTCGCTATTGTACCACAGCAACGATTTCCAGTAATCATCAACGGAGATGGGCCGGCCGGGATGCCACGGCCCAACATCCTGCCCGCCCTGCACGCCCGGCGGCACCACCAGCGTCGCCGTGAACGTGGGCTTGGATCGCTGGCGGCGGTTTTGGAACCAGATCTGGACCGAGCGCGGCGGCAGGCCGAGCGAGTGGGCGAGCGCGTCGCGCTGCTCGGGCGCGGGCATGGGCTCCTTCTCGAAGGCGGCGACCAGCGCGTCCAGCTGCTCGGTCGACAGCTTGGTTGGAATCCGCGTCTGCCCGGCCTCTGCCGCCTGCAC
>JAJRUC010000235.1 GCA_024278015.1 Chloroflexota bacterium | reverse complement strand
GGATTCGCAGCCCACCGAAAATTCAACAAAGTCCCATGTTTCGGTGTTAAGGCCGGTGACGTGGCACGAACCGCACGTTTGCCGCCATTCCCGGCCTTGCCAGTCATCGGGGTGGTACGGGACCCACTCGGCAGTTTCGATATTCCATTGGGCGGGCAAAATAAAGAAGTTGCCCTCTTCGGTGCGGGTCAGGTAGCGTTGCTTCCACTGTCCGCCGATGGTGTACCTCACATCTTCTGTTGAAAAGGTGAGGTTCGCGCCGGGTTGCTGGAAATCACCCACAACGGCAGCCGGCTTTTCGGCCGCGTTTTGAATCATTTGCGCGTGGCGGGTTTTTTGCCACGTGGCGTAAACGCCGTCGTGGCAGCCGGCGCAGCGGTCGCTGCCAATGTAGCCGTCGGCGGGCGCAGCGCCGACGCCGACCAGATTGGGGAGCATATCCGTCGCCCAGGTTTCGGCTTGGTCGGTGTGGCAGCTTAAGCAGGCGGCGGGCATCGCCCGTGAAATTTCTGAAACAGGGTTTATTTGGTGGCTGCCGTGGCAATCGACGCAATTGGGCAGAGGCGCATCATCCGCCGGGGCAACGTCGGTGTGGAAGGGCTGGTGCGGGTAATGGCACTGCTCGCAATTGGCGGCCGCTTCTTCAGAAAAATCACGCCGGGTTTGGGCCGGATTCGGTTGGTGGGGGAACAGATAGCGGGCATCCCAGCGATGGCAACTGGTGCAGCGCACGTTGTTGCCGGCGTTGTGCGGCGACATATCCACCGCTCCAACATCAACTTGCAGCGACACTTCCTCGCCGGAGGGGAAGGTCAGGGTATGTTGAGAGCCGCTGTGGCAAACGCGGCAAGCGGTATCGGACCTCGGCCCGTCGGCAAAAGCGGGCAGGCTGTGCCGAAATCCCAACACCAGCCCTATGCCAACAATCACAATGAGCATCACACTGATTTTTGATTTTCGCATTTCATCTTCCTCAATTGAAGGTGAATTTCAAGACCAGAAACAGGTCACACACCACCATCAAGGTGATGTGTGACCTGAATTGGATTAACCACCTGCAACGGCCAACCCGGACTAATTACAGCAAATTACTGATTAGCGCTGCCGGTCAAGGCGCGGTCATGGTAGTCTACAGCCATGTCTTTCAACACGGCATCGTCAACATTCTTGGCCGGGCCGCCATCGTAATGACAACTGCGGCAGGCAAAATCGAGGGTGAGGTAAGGCATGGAAACCGAACCGTCTTCATTAAATTGCTCTGTAGCCTGGGGGTTAATGCCAAAGAGGTGGGTGCGCAGGTCGCCGGTGTAGCGGTCAGCATCGCCCAGGGCGCTCTTGCTGGCGCGGGGCATGTGACATTCGACACACTCGGCGTGTTTGCGGTCGGTAATTTTTTGATAGTCAACCTTGTCGAAGTGGCAGCTTTCGCATTGAACAGTCACGCCCTCGTTGCCTTTGGCGTATTTAACGGTGGTGTGGGGGTTATGGCAGTCCACGCAATCGAGCGATTTGTGTTTGGATTGGAACATTTCTTCAAATTGCTCGTGGTGTTTAATGAAGCCGCCGCTGGCATTGATTGCATCCGGGCCACCGCGCAGGTGACAACGGCCGCACAGTTCGGAGTCGCGGTCAACAATCATCGGAGCGCCCATAGGGTCATCGACGTGGTTGCCGCCGGGGCCGTGACATTCTTCGCAGTTGATGCCGGGTTCAGTCCAGGTGCCAATCAGGCCGGGCAAACCATCCTGATGGCCTTCGGGTTGATAAGCGGTGGTATGGCAAGTGCCGCAGTCGTAGGGTTTTTCCTTTTGGCCGGCATGGTAGCCAACCCAGTTGTCGCCCATATCAATGTCTTTGTTGTAGAGGTTGTACTGGGTGGTGGCGTTTTCGTCGGCGCCGGTGATGATGTAGCCTTGCTGGTCGATGAAGCGGGCTTTCCAGCCGTAACCGCCGATGACGTAAGAAATGTCATCCCAGGTGTAGCCGTCGGGGGTGTCGGTGACTTCCGAGAAGGGGTAAACGGGTGGCTTGCCGTCTACAACCTTGTTCAGTTTGTAGGGGTGTCCGGTTTTCATAAAGGAGTCGTAAGTGTCTGTATGACATTCCTGACACGCTTCCCGTCCAACATAGGCAGCTGCTGCTGAAGCGCTAACTCCATCCTGTCCGGCGGGGCCTTGCGGGCCTTGCGGGCCTTCGGGACCGGCGGGGCCCTGGGGGCCTTCGGGACCGGCGGGGCCTTGCGGGCCGACAGCGCCGGCAGAGCCTTCGGGGCCTTGCGGGCCGGCGGGGCCGGCGGCGCACTGGGCGGCAACCAGCGCTAACATCAAAATTACACTAACAATCAATAGCTTTTTCACTGTATTTGATCCTCCCTGGAATCAATAGCTGTACTTAAAATGAAAAAACAAACAGGTGGCATTGTCTACTTTCTCTTTTTCGGGGCAAAAACACCTCCTTTCAGCATAAACTAAAAGCGCATTTTCTATACCCACATCTTATGGGTATATATACCCATAGTAACTCACAAGCTATATTTATGTTAGTGACAATTGTCACGAAAAATATATGACATTAATTAGATTGATTGAGAATTATCGCGCAAAACGGGTTGGTTGAAGGACCTCAGGCTGATAATCTTGAAGCAAGCCGCACAAGATAGCCTTGTTAATTTAACGCGCCGGCCAATTCCGGGGGGGAAACCGTGGCGTTTCCCAATTTTTTAACCACCAGTCCGGCAGCTACATTAGCCAGAAAAGCCGCCTCTGCCAAAGAGAGGCGAGCCACCAGCCCCAAAGCCAGCACGGCCACAGAGGTGTCTCCCGCGCCGGTCACGTCGAAGACCGCTGTGGGGTTGGTGGCCGGAAAATGCGTGTACGGAGTGCGCCGCCCGCGCAAGCTCACCCCTTGCGCCCCCCGGCCGATGACAATGCCGCGCGTATCAAGGCGGTCAAGCAGTTCGGCGGTGGCGGCCTCAAAATCGGCTTCGGTGGTCAGGGGGCGGTTCAAACAGGCGGCGGTGTCGCGGTCGTTGGCCCGAATAACATCGTAACCCCGGTATTTGTCCAGATTTCCCTGGCTGTCCACTATCGACAAGGCGCCTTTTTCCCGCGTAACGTCCAGCACGGTCCGCACCAGCGCCGGAGAAAGCAAATCGGCGCGATAGTCGCTCACCAGCACGGCATCGGCTACGGGGGCCGAAATTTTTATTTGCAGGGCCAACGTTTCTTCAATCCGGGCTGAGGGAGGGGTGCGGTCAATTCTGTCGAGCCGGGCCAGTTGTTGCGGAAACCGCAAACTGCCCTGAGACACAATGCGCGTTTTTTGGGTGGTAATGCGCTCCGGGTCTTTCACCAGGCCGCCGGCGTCAACATCTGCCGCCCGCAGCGCGGCCACCAGCTCGCGGCCAATCTCGTCGTCGCCAATCAGGCCCACCTGTGTGGCCCGGCTGCCCAGGGCCACAATATTCATGGCCGGGTTGGCGGCCCCGCCGGGGATGGTGCGCCGGGAGACAAATTCCAGCACGGGAATGGGGGCTTCGCGGCTTAAGCGGCCGGCCCGGCCCGTTAAATATTCATCCAGCAACACATCGCCCACTACCACAATGCGTTTCGCGGCCAGTTTGGGAATTGCGCGCAATAACGTTTCAGGCTCAATGTCCATAATCTTATTCTAACAAACTTCAGCCCGATAGACAATCCGGCAGGGAAAAATTTTGCACTTTGTCTTTTTCATTTTTCATTGTCCCCGGCCGGCGGCGTTTTTTGGGTCAACATGCGGCGCAGCACCTTGCCCACAAACGATTTGGGCAAGGTTTCCCGAAATTCAATTTCCCAGGGGACGGCGTAGGCTTCCAGCCGGCGGCGACACAAATCCAGCAGTTCTTCCTCAGACAGGGTGGTGCCGGGCCGGGGCACCACAAACGCCTTCACTTTTTGCCCCTGCTCTTCCGCCGTCGAAACCCCGACCACGGCCACTTCCATCACCTTGTTATTTTCGTACAGCACTTCTTCCACATCTCTGGGATAAACGCTGTAATCGCCGGTAACGATGGTGTCTTTCTTGCGGCTCACAATCTGAAAGTAACCGTCGGCGTCCATCACGGCCACATCGCCGGTATAAAGCCAATCGCCCCGCAATACCGATTCGGGGACATTGGTTGAGGCGGCATCTTCGCCCCAGTAGCCCTGCATCACTTGCGGGCCTTTCACCGCCAGCTCGCCGATGTGGCCGGGCGGCAATTCCCGGCCCGTCACCAAATCGACGATTTTGGCGTCGGTGTTGGGGATGGGCACGCCGATGGAGCCGGTTTTGCGCACGCCGTCCAGCGGATTGGCGTGCGTCACCGGCGAGGCTTCGGTCAGGCCGTAGCCTTCTACCAGGCGGCCACGGGTCAGCTTTTCAAAGGCTTCCTGCACCTCGATGGGCAGGGGGGCGGCTCCGCTGATGCAGGCTTTAATGGAAGACAAACCATACGAGCGCACATCGGGGGCCTGGTTGATGGCCGTGTACATTGAGGGCACGCCGGGGAACAGGGTCGGTTTGTATTGCCGGATGTGTTCCAGCACGGGCTGCAACTCAAACACGGGCAGCAGCACCATAGTGGCCCCCAG
>JAJRUC010000234.1 GCA_024278015.1 Chloroflexota bacterium | reverse complement strand
ATTTGCAGGAATGCGCCGGTTTTTGTAGGGGCGACTCTTGTGGTCGCCCAAATTCGGGCTGAAACACAGGGCAACCACAAGGGTTGTCCCTACCCCGAACCAACATATATCAGTGAAAAACTGTGTTCGTTTGTGACGCAGTTGAGTATAACTCCTGTAGAAGTCATCGTTCCTGCGGAAACTGGGGCAATACGTAGCGGATTTTATCCCGGCGGGGGGCAGGCGTTTGCAGATACACATCCACCCAGCGATACCACAGCTTCAGGTTATCTTCATCGAATCCCAAATCGATATGCTTGCCCAAAATTGCGCCGCCGGTGTCGCCGGCCACGGCGGCTCCGTAGCCGGGCACATAAACCTGTGACCAGAGAGGCACCACGCCGGGGTCAACCGCCACCACGCCGTAGCCCGCCGGCAGGCCGGTGCGGGTAATGCCATAGGCAGGATGGTCTTTGCTTTTGCCGCTGGTTGCCGCCGAATACGATGTTGCCAGCATGCGAATTTTGCGCCAGTATTCAATCTCGCCGTCGGGCGTTTCCAGGGTGCGCACCACCACTTTGGTGCCGTAGGCGATAGTTTTATCGGCGGGTTCCTGCTCCAGCCACGTTTCCTCTTCCTGCCGGGATACTTCGATGCCGTTTTCGTAGCGCACCCGGGTGCGGGTTTTGGTTACGCCCTCTTGCCCGGCTTGCGAAACCTGCTGAATATCCAGTTCCAGCGTGCGGTCCGGCACCCAGAGGGTTTCAAAGGGCGTGGTCTCCTTTTCAATTTCCAGGGTTTCCACCACCCGCACCACCCTAATGGCTTTGCCGCCGGCCACCGGCGCATCTTCCGGCGGGCGGGTGAAATCCTGGCCCACCAGAGCCACCTGTTCCTGGGCCAGCACTTGTCCAACCGTGGCCGACCGGGTGCGCGTCTTTATCAGCCGATTATCGACCTGAATGGAGACCGGCACCGACCGGGAAATGGCAATGGTCATATCAGCCGTCAGCGGGGCGCTCAAATCAGCGGAGAGGGCGTCGCCTGAATAAAGGGGAATGGCGAGGCTGTGCAGCACGTCGCCCACGGTTTGCTGCGTGGTTTGAACGGTCTGCATTTGCCCGTCATCATTAATGTAGATGGAAATAGCCCGGTGGAGGGTTACTTTTACGGGCAAGGGGCGCATCGATTCCACCTGCCGCCGGATGCCGGCCAGGGGCGATGGGGAATTGGGGAGCGTGACGGGGAGGGGGCGATTGGCGGGCCACAACCGGCCGTCAACGTAAATATCGTCTGCGGGGGCGAAGGCAAGTCCTTGTTCGGCGAAAACGGCCGCCGGGGTTTGGCGATGGGTCAACACCGTCCGCCGGTCGTTGTTATTGCCGGTTTCCAGCGCAATGGGCCGGGCCAGACTTATTTTGATGGTTTGGCCGGGGAGCAGACCGCTTTCCGGCGGCAGCGAGAGCGTGTCGGCGGGGTTCAGGTTCAGGCCGGTTTGCTGCAATACGGCCTCTACCGTCAGGCGATGGACGCGGACGGGCAAGCGCGCTTCGCCCACTTGCAGGATAATCGGCTGACCGCTAAAATGATAGCCCCACAGCCCGGCGCCCAGCAACGCCACGCCAAGAATCAGCTTCGCGCCCCAGGCTATCAATTCCTTTGAGTGGTTGGTTTTTGTCCTGTTTGACATTTGGCTTTGGCGTACCCGACAGCAGCAATATGTCATCAAAAAACAGACGGCGAGCCATTGACGACCCGCCGGGTTAAATCGTGTGTTGAGATGCCGGCAACCAGACAACATCGGCCAGGCAACCCTGTGTCACCCGGAAGTATCCGCTTATGGCTGCTGCCTTCCGGCCCTGACCAGGTTCACAGGCTTCCGCCGCACAGGACCCACCCGTTGCTGCCTGGATGCCGGCATCTCAAATTATACAATTCTGTAAAAAGGCGGAGAGGGAGGGATTCGAACCCTCGAGGCTTTGACACCTACACGATTTCCAATCGTGCGCACTAGACCGGACTATGCGACCTCTCCAAAACAATTCAAAATTAAAAACACACAATGTAAAATTGATGGCTTGCGCCTGCTTCCCGTTTTTAATTTTACATTGTGCATTTTTCACTGCTTCCAGCGGGAAGGGTGGGATTCGAACCCACGGTGGATGTGAACACCCACAACGGTTTTCGAGACCGCCCCGTTCAACCACTCCGGCACCTTCCCCCAGGACCGACTGCCGATTATAGCATGGGGTTTTTAATGGGGCAAAATCAGGGCCGGACAGAGGTGGCGCGTTTCAGCTTTTTGCGGCCGTTTCCGCCAACGCAATAGCGCCCAGCACCCCGGCCCGGTTGCCCAACACCGGCGGCACAATGTAAGATTCAATCTCTCGCAAAATCTGCGGAGATTGTATGTATCCGTGCAGCGCTGCCTGCACGCGCTGCCTTACCAGCGGAAACAGATGGCGCTGCTGCATTACCCCGCCGCCCAGAATGATGCGCTGCGGCGAAAGCGTGACGATGATGTTGGTCAGCCCCAGCGCCAGATAATGCGCCTCCAGCGCCCAGGCCGGATGGTCGACGGGCAAGGTTTCGGCCCGCTGCCCCCACCGTTTTTCAAGGGCCGGGCCGTTGGCTAACCCTTCCAGACAATTGCCATGAAAGGGACAAAACCCTTCCGGGTGCGGGTCGTCCGGGTGGGGCGGCAGCAGAATGTGCCCCATTTCAGGGTGGAGCAAGCCGCGCATTAATGCCCCGTTCACCATTCCCCAGCCGCCAATGCCCGTGCCGATGGTTAAATAGACAAACGTGTCCAACCCGCGCGCCGCCCCCCAGCGATATTCTCCGAGCGCCGCGCCGTTCACATCGGTATCGAAGCCCACCGGCACGCCGGTTTCACGCTGCAACACTGTCGCAAATTCGGTGTTGCTCCAGCCCGGTTTGGGGGTGGTGGTGATATACCCCCACCGCGCCGAGTCCGGGCGAGGGTCAACCGGCCCAAACGAGGCGATGCCGATGGCCGCCGGCGAACATTTTTTCGCCTGCGCTTTAAAATACGCCACCGCCCGCCCGATGGTTTCGGCGGGAGTGGTGGCAGGAAAACGGATTTCATCGCGGATGTCATCGGGCGCAGAACCGACCGCGCACACAAATTTTGTGCCGCCCGCCTCAATGCCGCCATAGATTGACATACAGTTTCCCCCTGTCAGGTTGATAGCACGTGTTGTATAATCTTGCGCAATTTTGTAAATTGACAAGGTTTTTTAATTCCGGCCCAAAATCCGTAAGCGGCATAATGCGCCATCACCGGGCCGGTGGCGTACCCACTGGAGACGATGAGTTTTGCTTGCGGGTCTGTCTGCAATATGGCTTGCCCGGCTTCCTGCCCGCCCAACCCGCCGGGGATGGTTAAATCGGTGATGACAATATCATACGGCGCGCCCCTTTCACGGGCTGCCCGGTATTTGTCAATTGCTTCTTGCCCGTCAACCGCAAATGTTGTTCGATGCCCCGTCTCTGCCGGCATGGCCCCCACCACTGCCCGAACCACTTCAGCAGACGGCAGGCATTGGCTGTACGGTAAGTTTATCATCAAAAGTTGCGCGGTGCAAGGAGCATTTGACAGATGGGTGGCTATTGGGTAGACTATTTTCATCTTGTTTTGAAAGGAGCAGGCAATATGATAAATCAAACTTTTGGTGGAGGATTGCCACTTTTTAACATGCGTCTGCTTCAGTAACCTGACCTGATATTGAGCCGTGGGCGTATGTTGCCCACGGTTTTGTTTTTTTGACCGAATACAAACGCCGTGGGTGATGGTTGCCCACGGTTTTTTATTTTGAAAGGAGGTGGACGGTGAGCGAAACGTATGTGACAACAGGCCAAAATCGACAAACCCATTACCTGAAAAAGGAGACTGTTCTGTGACAACTCAAATGACCGCAACGTTACCGTTAGCGGCAATTCCGAAGACCTTTTCTGTGCGAGCGGCCACGGCGGACGATATTCCGGCGGTGGT
>JAJRUC010000233.1 GCA_024278015.1 Chloroflexota bacterium | reverse complement strand
TTCAAATAGAAGGTGTCATCGGTGGTGAATTGGGTGATGTACGACCGGCTGAGCGCGGATTTATCCTGGTCAAACACTGCCAGCGACATATTTTTCACATCCAGATTGGTGGAATAAGCGAAGAGCAGCAGCATCACAAACGGCAACCCGATTGCCATCCCCAGCGTGTACGGGTCGCGCCAGATTTCGCGGGTTTCTTTTATCAACACGGCGATAAAGCGTCGGTTCATGCCAGTCCCTCCTCGCGGGCGCGCCGTCCGGCTTCCTTCATTTCAATAAAAATGACGAACAAATCTTCCAGCGAAAACTCTATCGTCTCAATCCGCGCCGGCGGTAATTCGGCGGCGGTCAGCGTTTTTTCCAGCATCTCGATGTGGTCGGCGGCGCGGCCCCACACCATTGCGTGCAATTTATCGCCATACGGGGCGGCGCTTTGCACCCCGGGCAGCTTTTCCAGAATGCCGGCGGCGCGCAGCGGATGGGCGATTTCTATCTCAACCATTTCGCCCGCCTTCATGTTCTGTTTTACTTCCGGGGGCGCGCCCATTGCGATGATGTCGCCGTAATACAGCAGCCCCAGCGTATGGCAGTGTTCCGCCTCGTCCATGTAATGGGTGGTGACGAAAATAGTCACCCCCTGCGCCGAAAGCTCGAAAATCAAATCCCAAAACGCGCGCCGGGAAATCGGGTCTACGCCGGAGGTCGGTTCATCCAGAAACAAAATTTGCGGTTGGTGCAAAATGGCGCAGCCCAGCGCCAGCCGTTGCTTCCAGCCGCCGGACAGCGAGCCGGTGAGCGCGCGTTCTTTGCCGCGCAGCCCGGCCATATCCAGCACCCACGCTTTCCGTTCCCGACGGTTTTTGCGCGGCACATTGTACACTCCCGCGTAAAAATCAATATTTTCCACCACCGTCAAATCGTTGTACAGCGAAAATTTCTGGCTCATATAGCCGATGTGCGGCTTGATGAGTTTCTGCTGACGCAGAATATCGAAGCCGGCCACTGTGCCGCTGCCGGCGGTGGGGGGGAGCAGACCGGTGAGCATACGGATGGTGGTGGTTTTGCCGGAACCGTTTGGCCCCAGAAACCCGAAGATTTCGCCGGGGCGCACGGTGAAATCAAGGCCGTTTACGGCGGTGAAATTGCCGAATGTTTTGGTGAGGTTCTGTACTGTCACCGCATATTGGCTTGAAATTGGCGTGACGGCCGCCAGTGGCCCGTTACCGTTGGCCTGGAACACGGCGGCGGAACCGGCCGTTTCAATGGAACTGACGAACACATCTTCCAGGGTGGGGCTGGTGGGACGCGCTTCCAGCACCCGCGCGCCGGCCTGTTCCAGCGTTTCCGCCAGGTTGACGGCGCTGTTTTCCGCCAGTAGCAGCCGTAGTTGTTCGCCAAAAACCTGCACGTGCGACACGCCGGCGGTCTTTTTCAACTGTTCCAGCGCGGCCCGCTGGGGTTGGGCATTCACCGCCATCATTGTGCCGGACAACTGTTTTTTCAGCGCGGTTGGGGTGTCTACGGCGATGAAGCTGCCCTGGTGCATCAGGGCCACGCGGTCAAACCGTTCCGCCTCGTCCAGATACGGGGTGGAAACGAAAATCGTCAATCCCTCATTGGATTGCATCCATTCAAACAGGATTTTCCAGAAATCGCGGCGAGAGACGGGGTCAACCCCGGTGGTCGGCTCATCCAGAAACAAAATTTGTGGCGAATACATCAGCGTGCAGGCCAGCGCCAGCTTCTTCTTCATGCCGCCGGAAAGGTGTTCGGCGCGGCGGTTTCGCGCTCCTTCCAGGCGGGCAAAGGCCAGCAATTGCGCTTTCCGTTCCTGCCGCACTGCCGCCGGCACGCCGTACAAATCGGCGAAAAAATTGAGGTTTTCTTCCACGCTGAGCGCCCCGTACAGCGTAAAGCCTGCGGACATGTAGCCGATTTTGCCGCCGAGGTCAGCGGGGCGGTTGACGACATCCACGCCTGCCACGGTGGCTGCGCCGGAGGTGGGGGTCAGGATACCCGTCAGCAGTTGGATGATGGTGGTTTTGCCCGCGCCGTCCGGCCCAACCAGCCCGAAGATTTCGCCCTGTTGCACATCCAGACTAATGCCGCGCACGGCGGGCGTTTTTTTGTAATTTTTGGTGAGGTTCCGGGCGTGAATCATCGGGTTTTGCCTTTGCAAACGGGTTAAAGCTCTCGAAAATCAACCAGGGTGATGGCGGGATGTTCTTTCAGTTTCGGCTCCAGCCAATGAATGCACTGACATTGCAGGGCCACCAGCACCCGCCGGCCGGGGTCTTGTTGAACGGCTTGTAAAATATTTTTCAGCAATTTTTCGTTTTGGGTGTGCCATTCGCGCCGCGCCTCTGCCGTCCAGAACATTTCGCTGGTAAGGCAAAGGGTGTGGCACACGTTTTGATACAGCATGGCATGGATGGCGTCAACATTGTTGGCGGCGCGCTGCGCCCGAATTAGCGCGCGCCCCATTGCCTGCGCAAACCGGCCGCGCCAGCCCTGTTTGGGGGTGAAATCGACATACTGGCGGGTGTCGGGGGCCACGGGGAGTATTACCACATCGGTGAGCGCGGCGGCGGGCAACAGGCTTTCGCGCACTTCCACTGACGCGCGGGTCAGGTCGTGCGCCTCCCAACTGGGGCGGGGCAGTTCCACGCACAGCAAATCGGGGTTCAGGGTTTCCACAAGGTTTGCCAGGGCATCCAGATTATATTGAATGGATTGGGTGTGCGTTTCCGCCAATGTGCTTAAAAGCGCCAAACGGGTTTTCGGGGTCATACATCGTTCCTGTCAGCTTGATATATCTTTGGATTGTAACTGTTCAGCCGGCGATTGAATAGCACCCGGATTGAACAGATAATACAGGTTTTTGCGGATTTTTCCGGCATGAACTTTAAAAATCTGCGCTTATCCGTGTCATCCGTGTCATCCGTGTGCCATTTCTCCCCAAGTTGAATAGTTGCCTTAGATTACCATATCTTTCGGGGCCGCAACAGGGGTGAATTACCGGCGTACAACAGGTAATTTTACGTGTTTGGCGGGGAGGCCACCCAGCCGTTTTTCACGGCAATCAGCGCGGCTTCGGTGCGGGAATGGACGCCGAGCTTGCCGTAAATGTTTGCCAAATGGCCTTCCACGGTGCGCACGCTAACGTACAATTGTTGGGCAATGGCTTTGTTGCTCAGTCCCCGGGCCAGAAAAACCAGTACCTCTTTTTCACGCGCAGAGAGCGGTTCCACCAGCGCGTCGTCCGGCGTGGCGCGCGCGGTCATTGTTTGTACCATGCGCACCGCCAGCGCCGGGGGCAGGCTCAACTCGCCGGTGGCCGCCTGCCGAATGGCGGCCAGCAAATCGGGGAGGGTGGCGTTGTCATCCACCATGCCCAGGGCGCCCTGCTTTATCCAGCGCGACAGGCGCGCCAGGTCGGCGGTGGGGGTGATGATGAGCGTGGGCGTTTCGGGCTGCGCGGCGCGAACTTTCGGCAGCAAATTCTCTGCCGCAGGGCCGTTAATCAGAATGACATCCGGTTTGCCGGCAATATCAGCGATGCTTGCGGCGTGGTCGACAGCCTGAATCCCCGGTCGGTCGGCAAGCAACGCCTGCACGCCGAGCCGCCATAGACGCGCCCCGCCCAGCGCCGAGATGTGCAATAATCGTTGTGGTGAGTTCACGGGTGCTGTTCCTCAGATGGCTGTGATAATTCTCTGAATATCGAAAAACCCGCATGTGAGCGGGCTATTCGATATGTTGCAAATTATTATACCACAGGGGTAATTATTTTTGTACGTTGGCAGTGATGGACACTTCTGCTACGGGCATATCCGGGTCGTTGGTTTCCATCCAGACGATGCGTTTCACCGGCCCTTCCGTATCGTGAAAATCCGGGTCGAACACCACGGTCAGGTCGGCGCGTTTGCCCGGTTCAATGACGCTGCTGCTGAGTTGGGCGGTGGTGCAGGCGCAGGATGTGACCATGCGGTTGATGATGAGCGGTTCGGTGCCGGTGTTTTCAATGGGGAAGGTTTGCACGGCGTTGTCGGGCGCGGCGGGGATGGAGCCGAAGTCAAAATAGCTGACGGGGATGGCGACATTCGGTTGCGGCGCATCGGCGGGCAGGGAATCTGTGGGCTGGTTGGGGTCAATCATATTTTCCATGTCGTGCCAGCCTTCAATGGGGTTCACCGGCTCGGTGAGCGGCAGCAGATTTTGCGCCGACATCGGGTCTGTGTTGGCGGGGGCGCTTTGCCCGTTCAACACAATGATGATGCCGCCCAGAATAACTATCAGTGCGCCCACGGCCATAAGCCAGATTGAGCTGTTGTTTTTCTGATGACGGCGATTTCCGACGGTTCTCTTTCGTTTGCTGCGGGTACTGGTTGCCATATTAATTCTCCTGAATGAATTTTCCTCTCTGCGCCTTGCTCAGGGCGCAGGCGGCAGGGGGGTGGGGTCAATAAGTTATTGTTCTACCACATCGGCGGTAATTTCCACCTGTAGTTCCGGGGTTTCCGGGTCGTTGGTTTGCAGGTAGGCGTATCGCAAAAAATGGCCGGTGGCGCCTTCATGAACCTGCGGGTCAAACGTAACGGTCAGCGTGGCAGACTCATTCGGGGCGATGGAGTCTGCGCTGATGACCGCGCTGGTGCAACTGCACGATGTGGTGATGCCTTCAATGTTGAGCGGCGCGGTTCCGGTGTTTGAAACG
>JAJRUC010000232.1 GCA_024278015.1 Chloroflexota bacterium | reverse complement strand
TCATCGAAAGCGCGTGGACCAGCGCCGAACCGGGCATCTTTTTTATTGACCGTTACAACAAAATGAGCAACTCATGGTATTACGCGCCCGTCATTTCCACCAACCCCTGCGGCGAACAGGGCTTGCCCGCCTGGGGGGTGTGCAATCTGGGCGCATTGAACCTGTCAAAATTTGTTAAAAACGAGGCGGTTGACTGGGACAATCTGGGCCGGGCAGTGCGCTACGCTGTTCGTTTTCTGGATAACGTCATCGACAATACGCCCTACGTTTTTGAAGAAAACGCCCGGCAGCAACTTTCCGAGCGGCGGGTGGGGCTGGGCACGATGGGCCTGGCCGAAATGCTCATTCGGCTGAAGTTGCGCTACGGCAGCGACGACTGCAACGCTTTTTTGGATAAACTGTATCGCTTTATTGCGGTGCAGGCTTACCTGGCCGGCGCCGATTTTGCCGCCGAAAAAGGGGCGTTCTCCCAATTTGAAGCGGAAAAATACCTGCAAAGCGGCTTTATGCAAACCATGCCCGCCGAAGTTCGGCAGGCGGTGCAGAAAAAAGGTATGCGCAACGTCACCTTGCTGACCCAGGCCCCCACCGGCACTACCGGCACGATGGTCGGCACCTCAACCGGCATTGAGCCGTATTATTTTTGGGAATGGGAACGCAAGGGCCGCATGGGGGTTCACACCGAGCGGGTGGGCGTTTTTGACGAGTGGCGGCAAGCCCATCCCAACGCCCCCCTGCCCGATTATTTTGTGACGGCTATGGATTTGCAGCCGGAAGACCACGTGCGGGTACAGGCGGCCATTCAACGCTGGGTTGATTCCAGCATCTCCAAAACGTGCAATACGCCCAATGCCTACACTCTGGCCCAAACCCAAAAGCTGTATGAACTGATGTACAATTTGGGCGCGAAGGGGGGAACCATCTACCGCGACGGCTCACGCGATGAGCAGGTGTTGCAGGTGAAAGATAAAAAGAAAGAACCCGCCAAACCCGAAGTCAAGGCCAGGGTACGGCCCACCATTTTGCACGGCAACACCTATCGCAAGCACACCCCCATCGGCACGGCCTATATCACCGTCAACGCCAACGGCGGCGGCAATCAGGAGCCGTTTGAGGTCTTCATCAATGTAGCAAAGGTGGGGTCAGACGTGGCCGCCGACGCCGAAGGGCTGGGCCGGCTCATCAGCCTGATTTTGCGTATGCCCAGCCCCCTCAGCCCGTATGAACGCGCCCAGGACATCATCGCCCAGTTGCGGGGCATCGGCTCCGGGCGGCAGCAGGGTTTCGGCAAGCAACGGGTTATGAGCCTGCCGGACGCGGTGGCCCAGGCTCTGGCCGAACACATTGGCTTTAACCCCAACGCCGATTTACCCGGTCTGCCCGATGAAGACGAAGACCACGACGACGCCCCGCAGCAAAGCTCGTTCCTGGCATCGCAGGGCGATTTGTGCCCGGTGTGCGGCAACGCCACCCTGCTGTTGATTGAGGGCTGCAAAAAATGCCACTCTTGCGGTCACAGCGAATGTTAATTTAAACCGCGCTGAACCGGGGATTTACGGCAGGGTGAATTTGCGGGGAGCGGGGGTTACAAAGGGGCAACTTTCCGGGCCGGGGCAACCGCCCGGCCCGCACGCGCCCGCATCGCTGCTGCACACCTGTTGCTCGCCGGCAGCGGGGCCTGCCGACTCAATGAGCCGCCCTTTACGCGCCCAAAAGGTAATCATACCCTGCAAGGCGCTCGGTTCAACGCCCAGTTTCAGCGATAGTTCCTGCATGCTCATCGGCCCGTGTTGACCGTCCAATGCGTCTAAAATCTGTTGCAACATAAAAAGATACCTGCCCGATAATCACTGTTCACTGTTCAATTTAGCCCAACCCCAGCAGCAGCCCCCCCTGAAACACCACCAAGGCGCCCAGCCAGGCAATACCCACCTGCCCGGCAATGCTAAACCACATCCACTTTACGCCAAACTCATGACGCTCGGCGGCAATGGTGGCGACGCAAGGGGTGTACAGCAGCACAAAAACCATAAAAGCCAGCGCGGCCAGAGTGGCGTGCCCGTTGCTGGTTTGCTCAAAAGCGGTCTGCGTCGAAGCAATTAAAGCGGTGGAGAAATGAGTCTTGTCTTCCGGGAACAGGTTAATGCCCAGCAGCAGGGGCATCGATTTAACCGTATCGACGGTGGCCGAAACGAACCCTGTCCCCACAGCGACCAGGTCCTGCCCCACCGAATGATTTTCAGGCACTCCCGCCAGGCCGGTATCTTCCGGGGCGTAAACCTGAGACAGGGTGCTGATGACCACCTCTTTGGCTACCAGGCCGGTCAGCAAGGCCCCGCCGGTTTCCCAACTGCCAAAGCCCAACGGCTTCAGAACCGGGGTCAGCACGCGGGCCACCCCGGCGAAGGCGCTATCGGGCATAGACACTTTGGCGAATGTCCCCCGGCCGGCCAGCGGAATGGCCGTCAGCAGCCAAATGACCACACTGGCCATCAAAATAACCGTGGCCGCATTTCTGATGAACGCCGCCGTCCGCGCCCAGACCTGAATCCGGATATTTTTGAGGGTGGGCAGTTGGTACGGCGGCAGTTCCATTACAAACGGCAACGATTCTTCCCCTTTAAAGAGCGTTTTTTTCAAAACAAATCCAAATGCTATCGCCACTAAAACGCCGGTGATGTATAACCCAAACACCACCGCCCCAATATGATTGGGAAAGAAGATGGTGGCAAACAAAATATACACCGGCAGCCGCGCTCCACAGCTCATAAACGGAACCAGCAAGCCGGTCAGTAGCCGGTCGCGCTTGTTTTCCAGGGTGCGGGTGGCGTAAATGGCGGGCACGCTGCACCCAAAGCCGACAATCATGGGCATGAAACTTTTACCGTGCAGGCCCAACACGTTCATCAGGCGGTCCATCACAAAGGCGGCGCGGGCCATATAGCCGCTGTCTTCCAGCAAAGCCAGCACAAAATAGAGCATGGTCAGCACCGGCACAAAGACCAGCACGCCCCCCACCCCGGCCACAATACCGTCAAGCAGCAAACTTTGCAGCCAGGTATCGCTTAAGCCCAGCCCGCGCAGAAGCAGCAGCAGCAAGTGCGTCACCGGGCCGCTGATGACGTTTTCTACCCAGCCGATGTACGGCGTGGCTACGTCGGTGGTAATTTTGAACATGGCCCACATCACCATCAAAAAAATCGGCGCCCCAAAAACGGGATGAGTGGCAAGGCGGTCAACCTTGTCGGAGCGGGTCATCGCCTGACCGGCAGCGGTTTTGACGACGGTGCGCGTCACCTGATTCGCAAATTGATAGCGCCGGTCGGCCAGGGCAATATCAATATCATCACCATAATGTTGTCGCAGCCGATTGAGGCTTTCTGCCAGGGCCGCGCCCATAACGTCGCCCGCCGGGGCAGAGAGCGCCTCCTGTCGCAAAGCGGCATCCCCCTCCAGCAGTTGGATAGCCAACCAGCGCGCCGGATAACGCGCCGACAAAAGGGGGATACGGGCAATATTGCGGCCCAGGACCGCAATTTCGGCTTCGATGGCCGGGCCGTACTGTATCACCGCCGGGGCAGCGGCGTTCAAGGCGGTCAATTGTTCGGGTTGAAGACGTGTGGTTACGGTCATGGGGATTCAGTTTCGATTACGCCGGATTCGGGTTTATTTTGGGGGAGGTGGGATAAGGTCTGCCCGATGGCCTGTTTCAGGTCATCCAGACCCTGCCCGGTGCGGGCGGCAGTGACCACCACCGGCACGCCCCCCAGCGCGACGGATAATTGCGGCTCGTCAATCTCAACACCACGCCGGCGAGCAGAGTCAATCATATTCAAAACCAGCAACAAGGGCGCGTCCATTTCGATAATTTGGGCGGTCAGGTACAAATTTCGTTCCAGATTGGCGGCATCCACCACATTCACCACCAGCGCGGGCCGGTTGCAGATAATGTAATCTCTGACAATTTGCTCCTCCGGCGAATAAGCCGACAGGCTGTACGCGCCGGGCAAATCAACCACCCGCACCGCCGTCCCATTGTGCTGAAAAACGCCCGCCCGCCGCTTGACGGTTTTGCCCGCCCAGTTGCCCACATGTTGGCTGGAGCCGGTTAAGGCGTTGAAGATGGTTGTCTTGCCGGCATTGGGATTGCCCACCAGCGCAATTTCATACATTACGGGCACCCTGACCAATAAGTTGAACCATAATGCTTTGGGCCACGCCCCGGCCAATGGCCAGACGAGTGTTCCGCACGTTCAGCAACAGCGGCCCGCGCCGGTCTTGCAAAATATCAAGCTCCACGCCGGGAGTCAGGCCCAACTCCGTCAACCGCCGGCGCAATTTTGCGCTGGCGGTAATACGCACCAGTTGCACTTTTTGGCCGATTAAGGCTTTGGTCAGGGGAAATGGCTGGTTGGCGGGGGGGAAAGGGGCCGCGCCCCGGTTTAACTTCAAGAAAGCAAGCACGTTATTCTCCAGAGATAGTATTGTGTCCGGGCCGGGCTATGGCCGCCGGCGCATCATACACCAAAATTCCGTTAGCCAGGCCGGCAGCCAGCGATAGCGGCTGACCGTCAATATCCAGCAGCAAGGCGCCGTCGGCGGTAACGGCCAGCGCCAAAACCGTGGCGCCGATGGTTACGCCCCGGCTTTGCAAAAACTGCCGGGCCGGGCCGTCAAGGGCCAGCGCCCCAATTTGCCCCCCCTCGCCGGCCACCAGTCTACTCAGGGGCCGGGTATCCGGTTCGGGCGGGGTTTCATCAGAAACCGGAATGGGTTGATTCTGGGGGCTGAAGGCCGGATAATCCAGAAACGCGGCCAACTGTTCGCCCAAACCGGCGGGGGTCACGTGTTCAAAACGGCAGGCGATGTCTTCGGCTTTAGGGGGGGGCAGGCCCAGTTTTTCCACAAAAAAGACTTCCCACAGCCGCCGCAAACGCAGCACGTGCCGGGCCAGGTCTTCGCCGGCGGAGGTCAGGGTTACGCCCTTGTACGGCTCGTACACCAGCAGAGTCTTTTCGGTCAGTTTGCGGCACATTTCGTTGGCCGAAACGGGCGACACGGACAATTCCTGGGCCAACAGGGGGACCGGCACCGGCTTTTTGGCGGCTTGCAGCAAGGCAATCCGCAACAGATACATTTCGGTGCTTTCGCTCATTTCGTCCGGCATCAAGTTATGGTACGCCATAAAAATCGCTCGCAAAAAGATAAGGTCAACCTAATTACCGTGACGACTTTCACCATACCATAAAAGGGAACAGGTGTCTAGTGACAAATGTCACACCAAACCGGGTAACTTGTCACCTGTGGGTTTAAGCGGGGGCAAAATTGCGGTTTGGGACGAATGGTTCTGCCGGCAGGGGCACGATGCATCGTGTCCTTGCGGCAAATTGATGGCAATCCGTGGGGGCGAATAGCAAATTGCCCTCACCCCCAATCGAAAATTGCCCGGTCCACGCCCGCATCTTTGACCGGACGGGGGCATCGGGGTATAATTTTTATCGTTTTCACTATAAAAATACGGACTATGTGATTTTATGAAACAAACTTATCAGGCCACGGCCCAGGCCAAAAAAATACTGTCGCAGGAAGAAGGGACCATCCAAAAAGACTGGGGGGGCAAACTGCCGGTGGCCCTGGTGTACGCCAACAGCTATCGGGTGGGTATGAGCAGTTTGGGGCTGCACACCGTGTATCGGCTGTTTAACGCTGAACCGGATGTGGTGTGCGAGCGCGTCTTTTACGGCTTTCAACGCCCGCCGCGCCCCACCGACCCCCTGATTTCGCTGGAATCGCAAAGGCCCCTGGCCGAATTTCCGGTCATCGCCTTCACCCTCTCGTATGAGCTGGATTATTTCAACGTGATTCATATGCTGCGGCAGGCCGGTATCCCCCTGTTGGCCGCCGGGCGCGACGCATCGTGGCCGCTGCTGATTGCCGGCGGCCCGGCGGTTTACACCAACCCGGAGCCACTGGCCGATATTTTCGACGGATTTGCCATTGGCGAAGCCGAGGCCATCGCCCCCTCTTTGATTGATGCTTTATGGGAAGCGGTTAATCTGCCCCGCCCAAAAGCGCAGGCCCGTTTGGCCCAGGTGGCCGGCATGTACGTCCCCGCCCAGGCCAATGGCCCGGTGAAGCGGGTGTGGGTGAAAGATTTGAACAATCTGCCCACCCTGACCCAAATTTACACCCCCAACACCGAATTCGGCAACCGCACCCTGATAGAAATTGCCCGTGGCTGCGGCCGCAGTTGCCGGTTTTGTCTGGCCGGATACGTCTATCGCCCAATGCGGGAGATGCACCTGGATACGGTGCTGTCCATTGCCACACACGCCCTCAAGCACCGGGACCGCATCGGGCTGGTGAGCGCCGCCGTCAGCGACCATAGCTGGATTGACCAGATTGCCACAGAGTTGCGGGCGATGGGGGCGCGCCTGACCGCGTCATCAATGCGGGTGGATCCCATCTCTGAGCCGCTCATCAAAGGGCTGGCCGAATCCGGCAACCAAACCCTGACCATCGCCCCGGAAGCGGGGTCGGCCCGTATGCGGCGGGTTATCAACAAACCGCAGTCTGATGAGCAAATTTTACGCGCGGTGGATTTGGCGGCCACATACAATTTTCCGCAATTGAAGATGTATTTTATGGTCGGCCAGCCGACGGAGCAGGAAGAGGATGTGGCCGCCATCGCCGAACTGACCCTGGCGGCCCGGCGAATTTTCCCCCGCAATATGGCTATTAACGCCACCCCGTATGTGCCCAAAGCGCACACGGCCTTTCAGTGGGCGGCTATGATGCCCCCGGAAACGATTGAGGCGCGGGTGAAGTATCTGGAACAGCGGTTACAGCCGGAAGGGATTGCGGTTCGGTCAGACAGCCCGGTATGGGCCGCCGTTGAGGGCGCGCTGGCGCGCGGCGACCGCCGGCTGGGGCGGGCGCTGGCCCGCATGCGGCGCACATCGCTTAAGGAGTGGCAAAAGGCGCTGGCCGCCGAAAACCTGTCTCAGGCGGAATTTTTGCGGGCGCGCGAACCGGACGAAACCATGCCCTGGGCGGCGGTTAATACCGGCGTGAGCCAGTCATTTTTCAGTCGGGATTTGAAGCGGGCTTTTCGCCATGATTTGACCAAAGCCTGCCCGCCGGCCAATTGCCTGCGCTGCCGGGTCTGCGACGAAGACTGGGCCTTTCGCCCGGACTACCAGGCCGAACTCGGCCCGAATTTGGGCGCGTATGGCGATAATTTTATCCCCCTGAAGTAGGTTTTCCCCACAAAAACAAGGCAGGGACAGGCCAGTGGCCTGTCCCTGCGGATTCATCGGCAATTTACAGGGACACGATGTATTGCGCCCCTACCTGATTCACCGCATAATCAGGGGCAGGTAGACGGTATAGCTTGTCTGCGCCGCCCCCAACACAGCAAACTGGGTCAGGTGGTCCACTGTGGTGGTCAGGACATTGGCACCGTGGGTGGTGGTGATAACCTGCCACTGCTCCGCCGCCGAACCTCGATAGTACAGGCTCAACCCCGGTTCGTCCAGGCCGGTTGCTTCACCGGCATCATAGCGAATGGTGATGGTGAAGGGCCGGTTGAAGTTCATCAGCAGCGAACCGTTTGGCCGCCGGGCCTCGATGATGAAGGCCGGGCCAACCGGGCGGAAGGCCGGCGTAATCATGCTGCCGCT
>JAJRUC010000231.1 GCA_024278015.1 Chloroflexota bacterium | reverse complement strand
CATAAAGGAGCGCAACAAAATGGGAAAAAGTGTGACAGCTGTCATAAAAATGGCAAAAGAAGTCAAATTCATCGATTTTCGGTTTACCGATTTGATTGGCACATGGCAGCATTTTAGCGTACCCGCCCGCCTGCTTGATGAGGATGTGTTTGAAGACGGCCTGGGCTTCGACGGCTCATCCGTGCGCGGCTTTCAGGAAATCCACGAATCGGATATGCTGTTGATTCCGGATGCGACCACCGCCTTCCTGGACCCGGTGCTGGAAGTGCCCACCCTGGTCATTATCTGCGATATTTACGACCCCATCACCCGCCAGCCCTACAGCCGCGACCCGCGTTTCATCGCCAAAAAAGCAGAGGCGTACCTCAAGCAAACCGGCATGGCCGATATTAGCTACTGGGGGCCGGAAGCGGAGTTCTTTTTGTTTGACAATGTGCGCTACAGCAGCGACCCCCACGGCTCCTTCTATTTTATCGACAGCCGGGAAGCGTGGTGGAACAGCGGCGCCGACCTGCACCCCAATTTCGGCGGGCAAATTCCGGCCAAACGCGGCTACTTCCCCGCCCCCCCCGCCGACCAACTGCAAGATGTACGCAGCAAAATTGTACTGGCCCTGGAAGCCGCCGGCATCGAAGTGGAAATCCATCACCACGAAGTAGCGTCCGCCGGTCAATGCGAAATCGACCTGAAATACGAAACCTTAACGCATATGGCCGACCAACTGATGAAGTACAAATACATTGTCAAAAATGTGGCCCGTCAAAACGGTTTAACCGCCACCTTTATGCCCAAACCCCTCTTTGCCGATAACGGCAGCGGCATGCACGTTCACCAAAGCCTGTGGAAGGGAGCGACCAACGTTTTTTATGACGAAGCCGGGTACGCCCAACTTTCTGACAACGCCAAATATTACATCGGGGGGCTGCTGAAGCATGGCTCGTCGCTGCTGGCCTTTGCCGCCCCCACGACCAATTCCTACAAGCGGCTGGTGCCCGGCTTTGAAGCGCCGGTGAACCTGGCCTTCAGCCAACGTAACCGCTCTGCCATTTGCCGCATCCCGGTCTATTCCAGCAGCCCCAAAGCCAAGCGCGTTGAATTTCGCGCCCCGGACCCCAGCGCCAACCCGTACCTGGCCTTCCCGGCCATGCTGCTGGCCGGCCTGGCCGGTATCCGCAACCAAATTGACCCCGGCCTGCCGATGGACATTGACCTGTACGACCTGCCCCCGGAAGAATTTGCCAAAGTCAAACAGGTTCCCGGCTCGCTGGAGGCGGTTTTGGCAACAATGGAAGCTGATAACGATTATCTGAAAGCAGGCGATGTTTTTACCGAAGATGTGCTGGAAAACTGGGTTTCGTACAAACGCGAATTTGAAATCGACCCGGTTCGCATGCGCCCGCATCCCCATGAATTTTCGCTGTATTTCGATATTTAGCCGGAGAAACAAAAATACAGGGGCGCAACACCCCCTCCGCAACAAAGCGGACGCAACGTTGCCGGGGCGCTTCGTAAACCGCCCCGGCAACGTAACCTGCCCCCTGCCGCTTTGCCGGTAAACATTCAACTTTCCCCCTGCTTTCTTTTCGATATAATAGGGGTATGGTCACACAACCATTTTCCCCAACCGACTGCCGCCATCTGCAAGAAAAGCCCGGTGACGCCGCCATTGCCGCCGCCTTGCGCCCGCGCGGTTTTGCCGACCCGCCGGCCGCCTGGAAACGCCTGCAATTTTTGGCCCGCGCCGCCCCGCACCCGTGCAAGTTCATCGCCGGGCTGGTAGAGCGTCTGGCCGCCACCGCCCTGCCGGCCGGCACGCTGACCAGCCTGCACCGGCTGGCGAAAAACGTCCCGGACGGCGCGGAATTTTCGCGCGCGCTGGCCGAAGACCCCCGCGCCGTTGATATTTTAATCACGGTAATGGCCGGCAGCCAGTTTTTAACAGAGATTTTGCTGCGCACACCGGCCTGCGTTGAGCTGTTAATTGCCCATCGCAACCTGGGGCAGCTAAAAACGCGGGCCGATTTTGCCGCCCGCATTGCCGCAGAACTCTCGCGGGGCGATACGCCGGCAGCGCAACTCGATACCTTACGCCGGTTTCAACGCCGGCAGTTGTTGCGCATCGGCGCGTGCGATTTACTGGGCCTGTTTGACCTGCCCGCCGTCACCGGCCAACTCTCCGCCCTGGCCGATAGTCTGGTGCAGGCCTGCCTGGACATCGTGGCTCGCCAAACCGCCATCGACCCCACCGGTTTTGTAGTGCTGGGCATGGGCAAACTGGGTGGGCAAGAGCTAAACTACAGTTCAGATATCGACCTGCTTTTCTTGGCCGTTGAAAACAGCGCCCGCTACGAAAAATTGGGCAAACGATTGATTGACGCCCTCACCCGCGTTACCGCCGAAGGGTTCCTGTACCGGGTGGATATGCGGCTGCGGCCCTGGGGCAAGGTGGGAGCGCTGGTCACTTCGCTGGAGGGGCACAAACGCTATTTGCAACAAAACGCGCGGCTGTGGGAAAAACAGGCTATGGTCAAAGCCCGGCCCATCGCCGGAAATCTTGAGGCCGGCGCTGCCTTTTTGCAAGAGATTGACCCCCTGATTTTTGCCGCCACGCCGCAGGTGGTGCAAGCCAATGTGCGCCACATGAAAGAGGCCATTGAAGCCCAACTACGGCGCCAAAAACGCACCTGGGGCGAAGTGAAACTGGGCGAAGGCTCTATTCGGGACATTGAATTTATCACCCAATACCTGCAACTGGCCCACGGCGACGCCTACCCGCAACTGCACAGCCGCAACACGCTTAACGCCTTAAGCCGGCTGGCCGCCTACAACTTCATCACCACCGAAGAACATCGCGGCCTGACCGACGGCTACATTTTTCTGCGCTCGGTGGAACACTGGCTGCAAATGATGTACTATCGCCAGGTTCACACCCTGCCCGCCAATCAGGCAGAAATCAGTAGCCTGGCCTACCGGCTGGGGTTTAAGGGGCCGCAGGCGGGCAGCACCCTGCTGGAACACTATCACCGTCACACCGAAACCATTCGCCAAATTTACCGCCGTCATCTTGACGGCGAAGCGTCTGCCGCCCTGACCGCGCCCGACCGGACCGTCGCCACATCCACCGCGCAGGTAGAAAACCACCTGGCCCGCCTGGCCCCGGCCTATCAAAACGCCTTCACCCCCGCCGATATTGAACGCCATGCCGCCCTGGCAGAGCGCATCACCCCCGCCAATCTGGTGGAAGTAGCCATAGACCCGCTGCCCGGCAATCGCCGGCGGGTAACAATTGTGGCCTACGATTACCTGGGCGAACTTTCGATTATTTGCGGATTGTTTTTTATTTACGGTCTGGATATTGTAGAAGGCAATGTCTTTACCTACCGGCCCGTCGATGCGGCCCGCCCGCCCGCCGGCCGGCGCCAAAAAATCATCGATGTGTTCATTGTTCATTCTGTGGAAGGTCATACTGCCGCCGATTTCTGGCAAAATTACACCCATGATTTAAACGACCTCCTGCATCAACTGGAAGCGGGCAAACAACCCGAAGCGCAAGGCGCTTTAGCCAAACGTCTGGCGAACATCCTGTACCGGGCCAAACCGGCAGACACCACCCGCCTGTACCCCATCGATATTGAAATTGATAACACGTCGGCGGCGCACCGCACCATTTTGCACATTAATACCCTTGACACCGTTGGATTTTTGTACGAATTGACCAACGCCCTGGCCTTAACCGGCATCTACATTGCGCGAGTGGCTATCGGGTCGGCAGGCAAACGGGTTCACGATGTGTTGCACGTAACCGATGGACAGGGCCACAAGATTGCCAATCCGCAAAAGCTGCGCGAACTGCGGGCCGCCACTGTTTTAACCAAACATTTCACCCACCTGCTGCCCCGCTCGCCCAACCCGGAGGCGGCCTTGACCCATTTCCGGCAATTTTTGCAAAAATTGTTCGCCCGGCCCAACTGGCCCGACGAACTGATTTCGCTGGAAAAGCCGGAGGTTCTAAACGCTCTGGCTCGCTTGTTGGGCGTTAGTCATTTTTTATGGGCAGATTTTCTACGCATGCAATACGAACACCTGTTTCCGGTGGTGCGCGATGTTGCCGGCCTGGCCGTCCGCCACTCGAAAGATGACCTGCGGCGCGAACTGACCGGCCTGCTGCAAGCCGCCTCTGCCGAAGATGCCCCGCGCCGGATACTGAATGTCTTCAAAGACCGTCACATGTTTCGGATTGATATGCGCCACATTTTGCGCTACATCACCGTATCGGGGCAGTTTTCGGCAGAACTGACCGACCTGGCCGATGTGGTAGTCGAAACGGCTTACGCCCTGTGCCGGGCAGAACTGACCGCCGAATTCGGCCACCCCCGGCAAGCCGCCGGCCGGCCGGCGGCAATGAGCGT
>JAJRUC010000230.1 GCA_024278015.1 Chloroflexota bacterium | reverse complement strand
TGTGGCCCCTTCGCCCGCCAAACTGGATGAGTACCTGGCCCCCCTCATTACCGCCGAACTGATTAGAGAACACGAAAGCTCTACGCCCACTGAAAAAGAATACATCTTCAAACACATTCTTACCCACGAAACCACCTACAACACCCTTTTGTTGCAACAACAGCGCATGTACCACAAACGCATCGCCGACCATATGGCCCCGATGTATTATCTGAAAGGGGAAGAATACGCCGGCATTGTAGCCCATCATTATGAGCTGGGCGCGGTGTGGGACCGGGCCCTGACCTACCAGATTCGGGCCGCCGAAGCCAGCCGCGTCACCTTCGACAACGTGAACGCCGTTGAATTTTACAGCAAAGCCCTGAGTACCGCGCAACTCATCGCCGATTTGAAAACAGACGCCCTCATCCAGATTCACGAGGGGCGCGGGCAAATTCTGAAGCGACTGGGCAAAATGGACGAAGCCCGCCTTGATTTTGAAGAAACCCTGAAGCTGGCTAAAGCAGAAAACAACCTGAACACGCAAATGAAAGCGCTCAGCGAGCTGGGTAATCTGCACACCAGCCATCAATTTTTTAGTCAGGCCGCGCCCTATTTTGAACAGGCGCTGGCTATTGCCCGCCGGCTTCAGGATGATATGGGGTTGGTAGATGTGCTGAACCAACTCGGCGAGTTTTCTTTTGATATGGGCCAACTGGAGCAATCGAGCCGCTATTTTTACGAAGCGTTGGACATTGCCCGGACCATCAACAACACCCGGCGCATTACCGGCAGCCAGGACGGCCTGGCCAACGTTATGCTTCATCAAGGCGAGCTGACCGCCGGTCTCAACCGTCTGGAAGCAACGGCCAAAACCTGGCGCGACATCGGTAACTATCAAGGTCTGATGAAAACCTACGTCCGCCTGGCCGCCGGATACACATGGCAGGCCCGCTACGCAAAAAGCGACCGGATTTGTCTGAAAGCGCTGGATTTGCAGGAACGAACCGGCGACCTGAACTGGGCGCCGTCCATCAGCTACTATCTGGGCTTGAACGCTCTCTCTTGCGGCAAACTTTCGCGGGCCTATGCCCGCTTTATGACCGTTGCTCAAACCGCGCAACAAATGGGTAACGGCATTTGGGAAGCAATGGGAGAAGCGGGGCAAAGTATAACCCACATTGTGCTGGGGCAATACGATACCGCCCTGACCAAAGCCAAACAAGCCGAAAAACTGGCCGAAACCACCGGAGCCGCCCTGTGGCTGGCCCGGATTCGGCACGTGTCGGCCCGCATTGCGCGTCACAACAACGCCCCCTCTCACGCCTGCGAAATGCTGCAAACCCAACTGGCAACTATGCAAAAGTCCGGCTTTGCCCTTGACCAGGCAGATATTTTAATTGACCTGCTATTGGCCTACATTCAACTGGAACGCTGGGAAGAAGCCGCTGTATGGCACCCGCATCTCAACGCGCTGGTGGCTTCCAGCAATTTGCCGGCCCACCGAATTTACACGCTGGCTATATCCGCTTGTCTGGCCGAACACAACCGGCAACTCCAGCAAGCGCTGGGCTTATCCATTCAAGCCGAAAAACTGGCCGCCGAACTCAACCATAAGCCGGCTCAAGTTGAAATGGAACTGATTTCCGTCCGGTTGTTGCAAAAACTGCACCATCATAATCAGACCGATTCGCGGTTGCAGCAGGCTCAGGAACACTTCAAGGCCATCGCAAATTCGCTCACCGACGCCGAAATGAGGGCAGCCTTCCTCACGCAAAGCCCGCTGGCCCGGCAGTTCGGCAAATTTGGACAAACACAAAAAACCATCGATTAACCGTTTGTAACATTCTGCTGTTTTTGCTCCCCTCAATCCCCCCGAATCGAGGGGGACACAAAATCATCCCCTTCTTGAGGGGGAAGTTAGCGGGGAGTGAATGTGACCATTTGCGCTTACAAATGCTTCTGCTATAAATAGCTGCCAACCGTTTCTGTAAACTTTCAGCCCCCAGGGAGACTCCAGAATGCAAATTGGACCCTACGACATCAAACCCGGCGCCAATCTAAGCGGCGCAGACCTCGGTAATACCCCCCTGGCCCGCGCCAACCTTAACGGGGCCAATTTAAGCGGGGCCAATTTAAGCGGGGCCAACCTCAAGGGGGCCAATCTTCAGGCATGTGACCTGAAAAAAGCCAACCTTAAGGGGGCCAACCTTCAGGAAGCCAATTTAGCCAAAGCCGAAATGAAAGGCACCCTGTTCGATTATCAAACCGTCATCAGCGACCGCTGGCGGCTAATATGGGAACTGGTGAACTTTAACCCCGGAGACCGCGAACTCAGCGGCGTAAATTTGAGCCAGTCGAACCTGAATCAAACCGACCTCAACGGCCTTAATTTAAGCAAAGTCGATTTTACCGGCGCGGTCTTGCAGCGCATCAACCTGAGCGGAGCCAATTTGTATCGAGCCTGCCTCAATCACGCCAACCTGACCGCAGCCAACCTCTCCGAAACCAACCTGAATCGCAGCGAAC